>NZ_JBWKUP010000009.1:0-108140 GCF_059420905.1 Janthinobacterium sp. GW821-FHT03C08
GGGCGGGCTTGGCGGCGGGCGCCGGGGCGGCGGCGGCCGGCGGCGCGGGAATCACGCGGCCGCTGCCGGCATCGCTGCCCGGCACGGTGGCGATGGCGGGGCCGGTGGCGCGCAAGGCATCGTCGGCAAACGGCTGGGCGCGCGTATCGACGCCGGGCGGCACGGGCACGCTGGCGTTGAGCAGGCGGCTGTCCGTGTAGATCATGCGCGACAGCTGGTTGTAATTGGGGAAGTCGATATTGAGGGATTTGCCGTCGGCCGCCAGCTCCACGCGGGGGCGGTCCTTGCAATTGCCCACCGTCCATTGCAGCACGTCCGTGCCCTGGAAGGCCAGCACTTCATAGCGGTAGGCGCAGCTGCGCTCCTGGGTTTCCACGATCACGACCGTGCGCTCGCCCACGTTTTCCACGCGCGCCACGCGGGCCGTGACGGCGTTGGCCAGCGGCACGACGCGGAAGGCCTGCGACAGCTTGATCGAATACTTGCCCTGCGGGTCCTTGCGCAAGGTGCCCTCCGTGCCGTCGCGCAGGCAGAAGGTGGAGATCGGCGTGCCGAACAGCTCGGCCGTATCGAGGCCCACCATCACGCCGCCGCGGCCATTCGGCGTCATGGCGCAACCCGTCAACAGGACGCCGGCGGCCACGCCGGCCATCAGCTTGCGCCAGTGCGCGGATACAAAACTCTTATACGTTGTCATGCTGGATAACTTTCTCTTATTTCGGGTCAGGGATTGATGACGGCCAGCGGATTGCCCGGTCCGGGCGGCGGCAAGACTTTCTGGCGGTTGCGCGACAGCAAGGTGAAGGCGCCGAGCGTGTCCGGACCAGCGACGATTTCCAGCTGCTCGCGCTGCAGCCAGGTGCGCAGCTCCGCTTCCGTCGCGTCGGCGCGGAACAGCACGCGCGTGCGCACGCCCGTCTCGACGCCGCTGCCGCTGCGGAACTCCGCATTACCGACGACAGCCTGGTCTTTCGGCAGGAACAGCCACGCCGACTGCACCACCATCACGCTGGCGGCCACGGCCGTGATGACCTTCAGCCAGCGGCTGGCATTGGCCGCCCGCACCGGCTTCGATACGGGGGCGACGGCATCGGCCGACGCGATCTGCAGCTGCTGCAGCCCCTGGCGCAGCAATTGCCGGTAGGCCACGCGGCCATCCTTGCCCAGCTCGCTCGACAGGGGCGTGCCCGTCAAGGCGTAATCGTCGCCAGGCAAGGCCACGCGGGCGATGACGCCGGGCGCAGCAGCCGCGGCATTGGCGCGGCCATGTGCTTCCAGCCAGCGCGCCGCCTGCAGGCGCTCCTGGCTGAACACGCCGATGCAGGCGCCCAGGTCCGTCACGGCCAGGGCCAGCGGCATGTCGCACAGCACCAGGCCGGCGCGGGGATCGGCGGGGGCGTCGCGCTCCTCGACCACCAGACCGCAGGCATCCGCATACGCCGTGTCGGGCGTGACGAGCCAGCCGCGCCAGCGCTGCCGCGTGCTGTCCCAGGCATCGAGCAGCACGGCGCCGAAGCCGGGGCAACGCGCCAAGAGGTGCACCTGTCCGCCCGCAATGGGCCGCGCGGCCAGCGGCGCCGCGTCGCTGCGGCGCGCAAAGCGTTGCAGCAGGTGTGCCGGCACGGCAATGCCGCGCCAGTCGGGGGTCTCGCCGCTGATATCCGCATCCAGCAGTTCGGCGGAAGACGGCGGCGACGGCAGGCGCGCGGCCACGATGGCCAGCGGGGGCGTCAATGCATTCATGCCGGTGGCCTTTCATCAGTGTCGGGGGAGGTGGACACGGGGTCCATGTGCAGGGATAACGCGGCCGCGCATAAAATATCCAAAACTATTTGCGCCGCCTGCAGGTCGCCCGCGCCCAGGCTGTCGCCCACGCGCAGCTTGAGCAGGGTCAAGACCCAGCTGCCCAGCAGGGTGGCGCGGTGGGCCGGCTCGACCACCTGGCGCCCGGCGCTGAGGCGATCGCCCTTCTGCCGGTGCACGAGGCCCAGCTTGCCGCCGTGGTAGTGGGCGGAGGCGATCTGTTCTGCCAGCTCCTTGACGGGCATGCCGCCGCAGCCGCAGTGGCGCAGCAGCAAGATCAAGTCGCGCGGCAAGGTGGCGATGAAGACGTCGGCTTCGGCGCGCACCTGCTGCGGCGTGAGCTGGTAGTCGCGCAGCGGCGCGGCATAGGCGTCGGGCGCCTGCAAGTCGCAGCCCTCCTGCGCGTCGGCGTCCTCGTCATCGCGCAACTTGCGCAGCTGGTCGATGACGAAGCGCTTGAAGTACAAAAACAGGGCGCCGACGTGGTGCGGCGCGGCATCGCTGTCGCCGTGCAAGACTTTTTCGATGAAAAACTGGTGGCGCAAGTCGGCCAGGGTATCGCCCAGCGAGGCCGCCTCGCGCGGGCGGCACGGCGTCAGCGCGGCGATCACGCGCTGGTAAAACTCGCCTAGTTCGCCTTGTGTCAGCTGCTGGCGGCGGGTCCAGAAATCATGAATCCGTTCAAATTGTTCCGATTGCAAAGCCGGTCCGATCGTGGGTTGGGCGGCACGCGCCACTGGCCGGCGGCACTGCGCACCGGCAAACAAGCAATGCGCTGCCAGACAAGAGAAACTTGTCAGTAAGGTAAAATGCATTTAAGCAATTTTCTCATATCAAACTGGAAATCGCTAACTTTTGTTACTTCAACGACAATTCCACCAGACACCGATGCGCCGCCTATTTGCCCTGTTGTTGACCCTCTTCTTTTTGCTGAACAGCAACTTCGCACTGGCCGCCGCGACGGCCGTGGCGGGCAACGCCGCCAGCGCGCCCGGCAAGCGCATGGCGCTGGTGATCGGCAATGCGGCCTATCCGCAGCCGTTGCTAAACCCCGTGAACGATGCGCGCGCCATGGCCGAGCGCCTGCGCCGCCTGGGCTTTGAAGTGCTGCTGCGCACGGACGTCACGGCGGCGCAGCTGCAAAAGGCGTCGGCCGAGTTTTCCACCCAGGCACGGGGCGCCGATCTCGCCCTCGTGTTTTACGCGGGCCACGGCGCGCAGGCGGGCGAAGCCAATTATGTGCTGCCGCTGGGCGCCAACATGAATGCGCTGAGCGCGTCCGCCATCGCCGCGCAGGGCGTGTCCGTCTCCAGCCTGGCGGGCGACCTGCAGCGCACGGGCGCGCGCGGCGCCGTGCTCATCCTCGACGCATGCCGCCAGGAATATACGCGCGGCGGCGCCGTGGCGCTGCCCGGCGGCAATGCGGCCAGCCACGGCTTTGCCGACACGCAGGCGCCACGGGGCGTGGTGATAGCCTATTCGGCCGGTCCCGGCGCCCTGGCGCGTGATTTCTGGTCGCCCGATTCGCGCAACAGCCCCTACACGAGCGCCCTGCTCGACGCGCTGGACGCGCCGGGCCTGTCCATGGGCGAGCTGTTCTCGCAGGTGGCGGCGCGGGTGGCGGCCATGACGCACGACGTGCAAAAGCCCCGCGTGTCGTTCGGCGAAACGTCAGCCCGCCTGGTGCTGAACATGGGCAGCGGCAAGGGCGTCAACCCGCCGGCGCCGGGCGTGCTGGCTTCCGGCAACAACGGCATGCGCGCCCCCCTCCCGGCGCCGGCGCCAGCGACGTCGCCCGCCGTCCCGGGCGCAAAAGTCTGGCCAGGCAATGTATTGCAAGACATCAACTATGAAATCCGCATGCAGATCGCGGCACGGCCGTTTCCCCGCCAGCAGCTGGAAAAACGCGCGCGGGGCGGCGACCTGGTGGCGCTGACGGCGCTCGGCTACGGTATCGGCGGCGGTGATGCTGGTGTGAAACAGCCGAAGGCGGGCATGCAGTGGCTGGAAAAGGCGGCCGCGAAAGACTTTCCTATCGCACAGACCTATCTGGCCGAATTGCTGATGGTCAAGGGCGACCCGGCGTCATTGAAACGGGCGGGCGTGCTGCTGGACGCCGCCTCGCAGGCCGGCTACAGCCCCGCCCACGCCTACAAATTCGACCTGGCGCGGCGCACGGGCGCGCCGCCGCAGGATGCGGCCCGCCATCTGCAGGATGCCTTCATGGGCTTGATGAAGGATTACCAAGGCGCCGCCAAGGACGTATTACAGCCGCCGAAAAAATAATTTCAAATAATTTTGGATTTCCCTGAACTGCCCCCGTTATCCGTGGGTACATGCAATACAGCATGACAGTGACCAGGGAAATCTTATGCACACATCCAGCCCGGCAGCAACCATTACCACCGGCCAACGGGGCCGTATCCTCGCCTACCAACCGAGCGGACAGGGTTCCGTCAGCGTGGCCGGCATCCAGCATGCCTTCGACGTGGCCACGCACTGGCGCTCGGACGTGGCGCCCGCCATCAACGCCGTCGTCGACGTGCGCTTCGACGCCGCCGGCGGCCTCGCCACTGTCACGGCCATTCCCGCCCAGCAACTGGCGCAGGAAGACATGGCCGGCGCCGCCAAGCTGGCGCGCGACAAGGGCCAGCAACTGTGGGGCCGGGCCGTCTCGGCGCTCGGCGTCAAGGTGCTGGGGGCTCTTGGCATGCTGATCGCCGGCGCCTTCATCTTCAACACCATCGGCATCCGTTTGTTCGCCTCCGTCTCGCGCACCTATTGGCAGCTGCTGGGCCTGTCTGCGGACAGCCTGGAAAGCTTTGCCCGCGATGGCGGCAGCGGTTTTACCTCGGCCCAATTCTTCTTCCTGCTGGCCATTGCCGCCTGCTGTGCCACCATGGTTAGCCGCCACCCGAAAGCGGCGCTGGGCAAGTGCGCGCCGCTGCTGTTCATCGTCCTCCACAGCAGCTTGCTGTTCATCAAGATCAAGGGCGCCGTCAGCGACGCGGGCAACACCATGGGCGGCATCATGGGCAGCCGCGCGGCCCGCATGGCCGAACAGATGGCCAGCGAAATGCTGGGCCAAGTGTGGCAGGGACTCTCGTTCGGCATCGGCTTTTACCTGGTGCTGGCGTCTTCCATCGTCCTGGCCGCTTACGGCGTAGGCGAATACAAGCGCAAAACCATCGGCTAAGTCACCCACTCTCCACTTACTTTCCACTTACTTTGAAGGAAATATCATGCACCGTACCCTGCCCGCCCTGCTCGCCATCGCCATCCTGCTGTCCGCCTGCGGCAAGACCTCCGAGAATGCAACGCCTGCGGCCTCGGCGCCCGCCACCAGCGTGGCCGACATGGCTGCCAAGGCGCAAGTCAAAGCGGCGGCCGCCAGCCTGCCGCAGGCGGACCCGGCCACGCCCACCTCCAGCTATGTCGACATCACCAGCGGCAACCAGTTGATGTACAGCTACATCGCCCTGTCCGGCGTGCCGCCCGACTATGCGGCCGTGGCGCAGCGCGTCTCGCGCGAATATGCGGGCAGCAACGACGCCTTCCGCAAGCAGGAAGTGCTCGACGCCCTGAAGCCGCAGATCGACGCCAAGGTCAATGAAGCCAAGACGAAACGCTATTTGCGCTACCAGATCAATGGCCAGGGCGCGCTGTCGCCGTACGTCATGGACAAGGCCGCCTTCCCCGCCAAGTTCGCCGAAGCGGGCACGTATTACTACATGTACGACAACGGCGACTACAAGCTGGCATTTACCAACGGCGACGGTTATTCCTTGCTGAAGGTGGACCAGGACGCGGCGCGCAAGATCGAGGCGGCGCGCAGCGGTTACAAGGATTTCGCCATCATCGTGTATGCCTACGCCCAGGAAGCGGACATGGCCAGCAACCAGGTCAAGGCGCAGATCGTCAAGGTGGCGATCAAGCTGAACGGGCAGGAAATTCCCGTCAGCCAGGCGCTGTAGAACGAGCTCGGTTACACTGTTCGCCACATTGCATCGGGATCGTGACATGGGCGAACAGACACTGGCGGAACAACAACTGGCCAAGGGCCGGCAACTGCAGCAGCAGGGCAAGCTGATCGAGGCGATCAACGCTTACCAGGCCGCGTATAAACAGGACCCGGCCCTGGCCGAAGCGCAGCATTTCCAGGGCCTGGCGATGCTGGAACTGGGCCAGGGCACCATCGGCCTCGGCCTGTTGAAACTGTCGCTCAGGCAGCAGCCGGACAACGCCCTGTTCCACTACAACCTGGGCAACGTCCTGCGCGGCACGGACAGCGAGGCGGCGCTGGCCAGCTACGCCACGGCGGCGCGGCTGGCGCCGCACGAACACGATTTCGCGATTCTTCATGCCGAATTGCTGCTGGGGAAACAGCGGCTGATGGAGACCATCGCCGAACTGGAGCGTGCCCACGCCCTGCGCCCGCAGCGCTGGCAAACCCTGCAAGGCCTGGCCGAGCTGTATTACCGCACGGGACAGCAGGAACGGGCCCTGGCCCGCTATGCGCAAGCCCTGGCCCTGCATCCGGCGCTGGCGCAGACGTACCGCATCGGCTTTGCCAACCCGCAAGCGGAATACGCCGAAACGTTGACGCCGCTCAATGTCGCAGATGACATACACGATTTTATCCGTGAAACCGACCTGCACATCATCGACGACTTCCTGCCCGACCCGGCCGCCTGGCGCGCCCAGGCGCTGGCTTTGCCATTCGAGCAGCAGCGCTATGCGGGACAGAACTATCCGGGCAGCCAGACGGCGGGCCAGCCCAGCCAGGCCATCATGGAGCGCATCGCCACGGCGCTGGGCCGCCCCATCCGCTTCATCTCGCCCGACAACGGTTCGTATCGCCTCAGCTATGCGGACGCGATGGCGCGCACGGATATCCACGTGGACAATGAGACGGGCAACAATTTCAATTTCTATGCGGGCGTGCTGTATTTGAACCCGCCCGAACAGTGCCAGGGCGGCACCACGTTCTGGCGCCACCAGCCCAGCGGCTGGTACCGGCGACTGCCCGAGGCGGACGTGAAGGCGGGCGGCTACGCCAGCTTCAAGGATTTCCAGAAACGCTGGCTGCCGAACAGTAAAGTGCAGAAATTCAACGACTTACAGGAACAGCGCGACAGTTGGCAAGCCCTGCTGGAAGTGCCGATGCGCCACAACCGCCTGATCGTCTACAAGGGCCATTATTTCCACTCAATCAGCAATGTGTTTGGCGACACGCCGGAAAATGGCCGATTGGTGCAGCTGTTTTTCTTTGAAGTGCCGGAGTAAGCATATGGCCCAGGTGTTCGCAGTAAAAATCGCCGAAGTTGGTGACGGCGCCGAAGAAAATGTTCAGGGCTAGGCGCCGTGCCGCAGGCAGTACGAATGTACGACAAGGCACGGCAACAACGCCATGGACGTTTTATTCGGTGATCGTCAATACATGTCCGCAGCCGTGGCGCGTACCGCTTTTAACAACATATCCGCCCCCGGCGACAGCAGATGATCCTGCTGGCGGATGATGCCGAAGGCATCCATCTTGCACGGCAATTCGATGGGCAAGATGCTCAGCACGTTCAGCGATTCATAGTAATGCGCCACTTCCGTCGGCATCACGTGCAGGGAATCCGTCTGCTGCAGCAAGGACGTGATCAAGAGCAAGGCCGTCGTGTCGACCACGTCCACGGGCGGTTCCAGGCTGGCGCGGCGGAACATCATGTCGAAGCGGTGGCGCAGGATGCTGCCTTGCGGCGGCAGTATCCACGGCTGGGCCGCCAGGTCCTTCAATTGCAGATTCTTGCGCGACAGCAAAGGATGGCCATTGCGCGCCACGGCGCTGGCCGGCTCTTCCGTCAATTCCTCGTAGATGAGGCCGGCGCTGCTTTCCTTTTCCAGGATGCGGCCGATCATGAAGTCCAGGGTGCCATGCTGCAGCATGTCCATCAGCGTATTGCTGTGCTCCAGGTGCACGCCGATGCGCATCAGCGGCGCCTGCTGCTTGATGCGGGCGATCGCGCGCGGCAGCAAGGCCATGGCCGGCGTCATGATGACGCCCACTTCCACCTGGCCCGTCAAGCCTGATTTGAGGGCCACGATGTCGTCATGCGCCAGCGACAGGCTCGTCAGGGCCATGCGCGCGTGGCGTATCATGGTCTCGCCGTAGATGGTCGGCTCCATGCCGCGCGGCAACCTGTCGAACAGGCGCACGTCCAGCATCTCTTCCAGGTCCTTGATTTGCTTGGACGCGGCCGGCTGCGTCATGTGCAATTCTTCCGCCGCGCGGTGGATGTTGCGCTGCTCGTCCAGGGCGATCAGCAGCAGCAGTTGCCGCGTCTTCAGGCGGGCTCGCAAGAACCAGTTGGGGTTGAGGGTATCCATGAATAAATCATATCATGATCGATATCAGTTTCTGGCTAATATCGATATTATAGATATCGGTTTGTCTCCTTTTTGTGCATGATCAACGGGCGCTCAGGAAGCCTTGCAGGCGGCGCTGGGATTGGCGGCCGGACCCTGCTGCGTCTGGTGGATGAACTCGATGGTGCCGTCCGGTTTGTACTTCAGCTCTTCCACGGCCACGGAACGGCGGTACTCGCCGCCGCCGGGCAATTTGTCGTTGTGATAGAAGATGTAGGACTTGCCGTTGAATTCGATGATGGCCTGGTGAATGGTTTTCACCACGGCATTCTTGTCCATGATAGTGCCGCGGAAATGCCACGGCCCCGTCGGCGTGGGACCCGTCGAATACGCCGTTTCTTCTGGGAAGTTGCGCGAGTACGACAAATAGTAGGTGCCCGCATGCTTGTGCATATAGGCCGCTTCCGTGAACGCATCCATGCCGAAGGTCAAAATCGGGCCGTCCAGCTCCGTCATGTTGGCCTTGAGCTTGGCGTACTTCAAGACCGTGTTGCCCCAGTAAAGATAGGCTTGCCCATCCGTATCGATGAAGACGGCCGGGTCGATGTCGTCCCACGGGATCGCCGTCTGTTTCGTCATGTCGTTCGTGATCAGGGCGCTGCCGCGCGCGTCGACGAAGGGACCGGTCGGGCTGTCAGAGACGGCCACGCCGATGGCCTTGCCGGGGATGGTCTTGTGGTCGACGGTGGAGTAAAAATAGTATTTGCCGCCGCGCTTGACGATATCGCCCGCCCACGCATCCTTGCCGGCCCAGGCGAAGGTCGAGTAACGCACGGGCGAGCCGTGGTCCGTCCAGTTGGCCATGTCGCAGGAGGAATACACGCGCCACTCGTTCATGCGGTAATCCGTATCCGTGGCGCTCGCTTCATCGTGGCCCACGTACAGGTAGACGCGGCCATTGTCGACCAGGGCGGCCGGATCGCCCGTGTAGATATTTTTCACGATGGGGTTGGCCGCCTGCGCGCCGAATGGGGCGCAGGCGAGCGCCGCCGCCATGCCGATGGCGGCACGTGTGTGTTGCTTGAACATCAGATTAACTCCCGTTGGTATGTTTCTGGCCCATGGCCATCAGTCTTTGCACGACGCAAAAGACGAACAGCAGGCCGCCGATGACGATCTTGGTCCACCACGAGCTGAGCGTGCCATCGAAGGCGATCAGGGTCTGGATGGTGCCCAGCACGAGCACGCCGGACAAGGCGCCCGCCACGTAGCCGTAGCCGCCGCTGAGCAGGGTGCCGCCGATGACGACGGCGGCAATGGCGTCCAGTTCCGTGCCTTGCGCATGCAAGCCATAGCCGGACAGCATGTAGAACGAAAACAGCACGCCGCCCAGCGACGCGCAAAAGCCGCTGAAGGCATAGATCAGCACCTTGGTGCGGCCCACGGGCAGCCCCATCATCAGGGCCGACTGCTCGTTGCCGCCGATCGCATACACGGCGCGGCCGAACGGCGTGGCGTGCGCCAGCCAGATGGCCAGCAGCAGGGTCGCCACGGCGATCACCACGCCGGGCGACACAAAACCGCCGAGGAAGCCCAATTGCGTCTGCGACATGGCGACGAACAGCGGATCGGCTATGGTGATGGAATTGATGCTGATCAAATAGCACAAACCGCGCGCCAGAAACATGCCGGCCAGGGTGACGATGAAGGGCTGCAGCTTGAAATAATGGATCAGCGCGCCCATGCCGGCGCCGAATACGGCGCCCAGCGCCAGCACGGTGGCGATCACTAGGCTCGGCGGCCAGTGCGCCACGTTGAGCAGCCAGGCGGCGATCATGGTCGACAGGGCCAGCACGGAACCGACGGACAGATCGATGCCGCCGGAAACGATGACGAAGGTCATGCCGACGGCGATCACCAGCAAAAAGGCGTTATCGATCAAGAGGTTAAAGATCACTTGCGTGGACAGCAGGCCCGGATAGGCGGCGCCGCCCAGGCCCAGCATCACCACCAGCAGCAGGACCGTGACGAGCGAGGTGAAATACGGGGTGTGCAGCAAGCCCTTCATGCTTTTCTCCGATGCAGCAATTGCTTGAATTCCGACGATTGCGACAGGCAGACGAGGAACACGACGACGGACTTGACGACCATGTTCACTTCCGGCGGCACGCCCAGCGAATAGATGGTGTAGGTCAGGGTCTGGATGATGAGGGCGCCGATCATGCTGCCCACCAGGCTGAACTTGCCGCCGGCCAGGGACGTGCCGCCCAGGGTCACGGCCAGGATGGCGTCGAGTTCCAGCATCAGGCCCGCATTGTTCGCGTCCGCGCTCTTGATGTTCGAGCTGATCATCAGCCCCGACAAGCCCGCGCAGGCGGCGCAAAACACGTAGACAAAGAAAATCAATGTCGCCGTCCGGATGCCCGCCAGGCGCGCGGCGACGGGGTTGATGCCGACGGCCTGGATGAACAGGCCCAAAGCGGTTTTCCGCATCAGCACGGCCGTGATGAGGAAGACGGCGGCGACGAGGAACAGGGAAAAGGGCAAACCGAACAAATAGCCGCTGCCGATGAAGAAGAAGGGCTGATAGTAGACGGTGACGATCTGGCCATCCGTCAGCAATTGCGCCAGGCCCCTTCCCGCCACCATCAGGATCAAGGTGGCGACGATGGGCTGCAAGCCCAGGCCCGCCACCAGCACGCCATTCCAGGCGCCGCACAGCAGGGCCGCGCCCAGGGCCGCCGCCAGGGCCCAGCCCATGGGGATGTTGCTCACGTAGGTGGGCACGCCGTTGTCCATCACGAGGGTGCCGCCGATCAGCATGGCGGCCACGGTGCCGGACAGGGCCACGACGGCGCCCACGGAAATGTCGATGCCGCGCGTGGCGATCACCAGGGTCATGCCCAGGGCCGCCAGCATCAGCGGGGCGGCGCGGTTGACGATATCGATCACGCTGCCGTACAAATGGCCATCGCGGATTTCCAGGTGGAAAAAGCCGGGGATGGCGCAGAAGGCCACCAGCAACAGCAGCAACAGCGCGGCCAGGGGCCGGCTCAGGGGGTGGTGTAAAACGGTATGCACAATGGAAGAATCCGTGGTGGCAGCCGCCCGGGCCGCAGGGGCGGCGGGCGACGAAGTGGTCATGCTCATGCGGTCTCTCCGGCAATCACTTGCAGCACGGAACTGTCATCAAGCTCGCCGCGCGCATAATCGCCGCAAGCCTTGCGGTCGCGCATGACGACAATGCGGTCGCTGCAGCGCAGCACCTCGGGCAGTTCGGACGAAATGAACAGGATGGCCATGCCCTTGCGGCACAGCTTGCTGACATAGCTCATGATTTCCTGCTTGGCGCGCACGTCGATGCCGCGCGTCGGTTCGTCGAGGATCAGCATGGCGGGCGACGTCACCAGCCAGCGCGCCAGCAGGGCCTTCTGCTGGTTGCCGCCGGACAGGCTGCCGATGGGCGTTTCGATGCTGGCCGTCTTGATGCCCAGCGCCTTCACGTATTCATCGGCCAGCGCCTGCTGGCGTTTGAAGGGGATGGCGCGCAGCAAGCCCGTGCGGGCTTGCAAGGCCAGGATGATGTTTTCGCGCACGGACAGCGACAGGATCGCGCCCTCGTGCTTGCGGTCTTCCGAGCAGAAACCGATGTCGGCGGCGATGGCGTCGCGCGGCACGTGGAAGTGGCGCGGCTGGCCCTGCATGGTGATCGTGCCCGAGTCCGCCTTGTCGGCGCCAAACAGCAATCGCGCCAGTTCCGTGCGGCCCGAACCGAGCAAGCCGGCCAGGCCCAGCAACTCACCCTGGCGGATGTGGAAATCCATGGGCAGCAGGGCGCCCTTGCGGCCGAGGCCCTGCGCTTCCAGCACGGTCGGGCCGAAGCTGGCCGCGCCCGCTTCTTGCGCCAGATCAAACGCCTGTTCCTGCGTGTCGGCCGCCACGCCGATCATCTTGTTCACCAGCGCCAGGCGCGACAGTTCACTGCACGCATATTCGCCCTCGCGCTCGCCGTTGCGCATGACCGTGATGCGGTCGGAAATGGCATAGGTCTGGTCGAGGAAGTGCGTCACGAACAGGATCGCCATGCCCTGCGCGCGCAGGCGGCGCAGCACGGAAAACAGCAGATGGACTTCCGCCTCGTCCAGGCTGGACGTGGGTTCGTCGAGGATCAGCACGCGGGCCGAAATATTCAGCGCGCGCGAAATGGCCACCATTTGCTGGATGGCCAGCGGAAAGCTGGACAGTTGTGCCGTGACATCGATATCGATCTGCAATTGCTGCAGCAAGGCACGCGCCTGCTGCTGCATGGCACGCCAGTCGATGGCCCCGAAGCGGCGCGGATAGCGGCCAATAAAGATGTTCTCTGCCACCGACAGGTTCGGGCACAGATTGACTTCCTGGTACACGGTGCTGATACCGAGCGCCTGCGCATCCGAGGTGGAGGCGGGGGCGATGGGCGTGCCGTCAAACAGGATCTGGCCGCTGTCGGGCGTGTACACGCCCGTCAGCACCTTGATCAGGGTCGACTTTCCGGCGCCGTTCTGCCCCATCAGGGTGTGCACTTCGCCCGGATACAGGCGCAGGGCGACATCGCTGAGTGCTTTGACGCCGGGAAAGGCTTTGCTGATGCCGCGCAACTCCAGCAAGGGAGCTGGCGCGGCAGTGTGATGCGCTTGCGTGTTCATCATGCGGCAAGCTTAGTATTTACGGTTCGGAAATTCCTTGGCGGCCACCTCGGCAGGGAACACGTTCTCCACCGTCGTGATGCGCGCCGGCACGGGCTTGCCGGCCACCACGTCGCGGGCGATGGACATCAGTTGCGGGCCAAGCAATGGGCTGCATTCCACGGTGACGTTCAGCTTGCCGGCGATCATGGCTTCAAACGCGCCTTTCACGCCATCGATGGAGATGATGATGATGTCCTTGCCCGGCTTCATGCCCGCTTCTTCGATGGCCTGGATGGCGCCGATGGCCATGTCGTCATTGTGGGCGTACAGCACGTTGATCTTCTTGCCTTCCGCCTTCAGGAACGCTTCCATCACTTCCTTGCCCTTGGCGCGCGTAAAGTCGCCCGTTTGCGAACGGATGATCTTCATCTTCGGATTCTTGCCGATCACTTCCTGGAAGCCCGCCTTGCGGTCGATGGCGGGCGCGGAGCCGACCGTGCCCTGCAGTTCGACGATGTTCAGTGTGGCATCCGGGGTTTTCTTGGCGTAATCGAGCAGCCACTGGCCGGCGCGGCGGCCCTCTTCCACGAAGTCGGAACCGATGAAGGTCACGTACAGCGATTTATCCGCCACGTTGACGGCGCGGTCCGTCAGGATGACGGGAATCTTGGCAGCCTTGGCTTCGCGCAAGACCGTGTCCCAGCCCGACTCGACGACGGGCGAGAAGGCGATGACGTCGACCTTTTGCGCGATGAAGGAGCGCAGGGCCTTGACCTGGTTTTCCTGCTTTTGCTGCGCATCGGCAAATTTCAGGGTGACGCCATCTTTCTTGGCAGCATCTTTGATGGAGACGGTATTGGCGGTGCGCCATTCGCTCTCGGCGCCTACCTGCGAAAAACCCATGACGAGGGGTTTGGCGGCAAACGCGGAAGGCGTGGCGAAGGTGGCGGCGGAAGCGGCCAGCAGCATGGCGCTGGCGAGGAGGGTGCGGCGGCTCAAGGTCATTCTTGTCTCCAGTTTTTTTATTGGAATACCATCACAGCCGGATGCCGGATGGGCGGTTTTTTATGAACCCATGGTAGGAGAAAGCAACATAGCCATCCAATCAATTCTTTTTCGCTTGCGATACCGATTTGCGTATCGCTTGACGGCTGCCGTGGCCTTCCCCGGGCGTGCTTTCCTGTCAGCGCAGCAGGCGCAGCCCGTACAGGCCGCCGGCCACGCTATCCTTGCCGGCGACAAATTTCACGCTGAGCTTGCCCTTCGCCGCCGCCACGAGGGCCTGGGGAATGGCGATATCGAGCGTGTGCAATTCCTGCGGCGCATCGGCCGCCACGGCCACCGTCTGCAGCGGCGTGCCATTGACCAGCACGTCGAAGGTCCTGCCCGCATCGAGCGTGGACAGGGTCAGGCGCAAGGTTGCCGCTTCGCTCTTCGGGTCGCTGAGCTCATAGCTGAACCAGCCCGTCGCATGGCGCCAGTGCCTGCCCTTGTTGACGCCATTCTCTCCGCCCTCGGCCTGGAAGTTGTGGTCGGATTCCGGCTGCTGCTGCCCGGGCGCCACCTGATCGATGGTCTGCGCATCGAGGGCCAGGCGCTCGGCTTGCGCCTGGCGCGTGCTTTCCTGCAGCTGCGCCAGCCTGGCGGGCGTGGACACGGGCCAGTACAGCATGTAGCGCGAGTCGTGCAGGCGGAAGAAGGGAATCAGCCGCAAGGTGGCCGCATCCTTGCCCTGGATCAAGCCAGGCGCCGTGAAGGTCAGCGCCTGGCCCTTCACGGGTTTGATTCTCCGCATGAAATCCTGCTCGTCGCTGACGAACAGCGGTGACGATTCCAGCGGACACACTTGCCCTTGGGCGATATGGCCCATGCGCGTGTCGTCGGCAAAATAGTTCAGTTGTTCATTGGCGAACGGCTGCGTCTTCGCGGCCAGCACGATGGGGCCGTGCAGCACGGCATAGTAGTTCGACTGGTCCGGCATCTGCTCCAGGCGCGTCGTCATCGGCAGGGTCACGTCGACCTTGTCGCCGCTCTTCCAGGCGCGCGTGATCGTCACGTACTCGCCGGGCACGCCAGCCACGCGCAGGGCCTTGCCGTTGAGCTTGACGCGCAGCTTGCCCTTGGCTACCCACTGCGGGTAGCGGATTTTCAGGCTGAACGTCTTAGTACCCTGCACGGTGATGCGCGTCGTGTCGCGGTCAGGGAACTGCGTGCTCTGGGTAATCGTCACGCCCTGCTCTCTCCAATCCAGGGTGGAGGCCATGAACAGGTTCACGTACAGGGCGTCGCCGTCGTGCGCGTAGATGAACTCGCCATACTTGGCCTGGCTTTCGATGCCGGAACCCACGCAGCACCACATGCCCTTGTCCACTTGCGAATACACGCGGTAGTGATTCGGGCGTATGGGCGTGAAATACACGAAGCCGCCCGTGCCGGGGCGCTGCGACGAGAGGATGTGGTTATACAGGGCGCGCTCGTAGTAATCCGCGTATTGGACCTGCTCGTCGCGGCGGAACAGCTGCTGCGTGAGCTTGAGCATATTGTAGGTATTGCAGGTTTCCGGCCCCTCGACTTCCTCCACCATCGAGCTAAAGTCGTGTTCGTCGTGGAAGTGCTCCTTGACGCTGTTGCCGCCGATGGCCACCGTGCGCTTGTCGTGCACGGTTTGCCAAAAGAATTGCGCCGCCTGCTGCCAGTCGCGCCGGCCCGTCAGTGCGCCGATGCGCTCGAAGCCGATGACTTTCGGGATTTGCGTATTCGCATGCAGACCCGTCAGCTTGTCCTGGCGGGCCGCCAGCGGCTGCAAGACCGCCTGGTGCGAGAAGCGCACGGCCAGGTCCAGGTAGCGCTGCTCGCCCGTCATCGCGTAGACGTCGGCCAGCACTTCGTTCATGCCGCCGTGCTCGGCGCGCAGCATGGCTTGCATCTGTGCGTCGGTGAGCGAGGCCGACAGTTTCACGGCCCAGTCCGACAAGGCCACCAGCATGGTTTTCGCCTCGACATTGCCGGTGTACTGGTAGGCGTCGCGCAAGCCGGCAAATACCTTGTGCAGGTTGTACCACGGCACCCAACGACCGTTGACGGAAAAGGTGTCGGCCTGTAGCTCGCCACGGGCCACGGCTTGCCAGGCGGCGCTGCCATCGGGAATGCCGCCCAGGTAGCCATTGCCATTCGCGTCCTGGCATTGCTTCAGCTGCGCCAGCATGTAGTCGAGGCGTTCGCGCGCCTGCGCGTCGCCCGTGGACGCCACCATCAGCGCCAGCGCCGACAGGTAATGCCCGCCCATGTGGCCGTCCAGGCCCGTCGCTTCCCAGTTGCCATAGCTGGGCTGGATCTGCGGCAGGCCCGCCTCGCGGCGGAACGGCGCCAGCAATTTGTCCGGGTCAAACGACATCAAATACTGCAAGTCCGTCGTCTGTGCGTCGAGAAACGGTCCCGCACCGAGGCGCACGGCCGAGAGGGGAAACAGCTGGGCCGCCTGGAGCAGCGGCGTGGCCAGGCCGCCGGCGGCCAGCGCCAGCGTCAACAGGGTTTTTTTCACGATGCGTCCTTACGGTTTGGCGGTAGCGGCGGGCAATTCGCGGCTCCGGTAGCGGTTCAAGTCGCGCGGGTCCACCTGCGGCCAGCCCTCCTTGTCCCACGTCATGGGCAGGATCTTGAGCTTCTGCAAATAGTTATCCGCCGTCTCGTAGGCGTGCAGCACCAGGTAATCCTTGCCGTCGAAGGTGTAGGCGCTGTTGTGGCCCAGGCCCTGCCAATCCTTGTCGCCTTTCAAGACCACCGTGCCGCCGCCCTGCGCCATGTCGCGGCCATCCCTGTCCAGGTACGGCCCCGTCACGCTCTTGGCGCGCCCCACGGCCAGGTGATAGGTGCTTTTTTCCTTCTGGCAACACAGGCCCCAGGAAACGAAGAGGAAATACTCGTCGCCGCGCTGGAAGATGAACGGCGCCTCGATTTCCTCGGGCGCGGGCTTGAATTCGCCCGCGCGCGGCGGCAGCGGTACGCGGCGCGCCAAGGAGTGCCACTCTTGCGGTTCCGCAATAGTTTTCCAGTCCGCGTTGAGTTTCACCAGCTTGATGCCGTTCCAGAACGAGCCGAAGGCCATCCACGGCGTGCCCTGCTTGTCGGTGATGATGTTCGAATCGATGGCATTCCACTCGTCGCGCTCGGGCACCGATTGCAGCAGCATGCCCTGGTCGACCCAGCGGTAGTCGGGCGAGCGGGGATTCAAGGTGGTGTTGACGGTGACGCCGATGCCCGAGGTATTCTTGCCGAAGCCGGACACGGAGTAGTACAGGTAATATTTGCCGTCATGGAACTGTACGTCGGGCGCCCAGATGTGGTCGTCAAACGAGGGCGCGGCCGTCTTCGCCCAGGTCGGCTGGCCCGCGAAGACGCGCCCTTCCGGCTGCCAGTCCACCATGTTCTTCGAGCTGTAGAAGGTGATGCCGGGACCCGTGCTGTACAAATAATACGTGTCGCCTTCCTTGGCCATCACGGGGTCGTGCACGCTCAATTGCGCGGCATGGCAGGACAGCGCCAGCAAGGTGGCGGTAACGGCGGCCAGGCCGCGCTTAAGCGTGTGCATCATGGTTCTCCTTGATTGTTACTTTATGTGCCCGTGCGGGCGCCCCACAGCGACACGCCGTCGATGGACTGCGCCGTGAACGTGACGACGAAGGCATTCGCATTGGCATGCCACTGGCGCGACAGCACGCCATTGAACAGGCCGCCGGACGCCAGGGTGATGGCGAGCAAGTTGTTGCCCTGGTGCTGCCACGTGCCCGTCTGCGCCCCGCTGACCGTCCCATTGGCCAGCAGCGCGATATTTTGCGACAGCTTGAGCGCCGTGGAAATATCCTTGCCATGGTTGATCAGTTGATAGCTGCCCGCCACCTCCGCGGCCGCCACCTGCGCCGCCAGCGGCGTGACGCTCTTGCTCAAGGGCACGTAGCGGAACGGCGCCGCCACCAGCCAGCCATCGCCATTGATGAACAGCTCGTGCACGCGCAGTTCGTGCAGCTCGCCCGTGTTCGGGAAGCGCGTGTGGAAGAGGAGGAAATACTGCTGCGTGGCGCTATCGTAATACGCCGAATTGTGTCCTGGAGACACATACCCCGGCGGCGTGCCCGTTTCGCCCGCCGCCAGCGCGAATTGATGGTTGCCCATCAGCTTCTGGCCGAACGGCGCGATGGACGCGTCGTCGAACAGGGGCAAGGCGGGATTCGACTTGACTTGCCGCATGTCCTTGCCCTTCGCATCCACATAGGGGCCGTCCGGGTTGCGCGAGCGGGCCACGCGCATATTGTAGGCGCCGTTCGCGTCCAGGCCGCCAAACGAGGTGAACAGGTAGTAATACTGCGTTTGCGGACTGTACAGCACGTACGCGCCCTCGATGCGGCTATGGTTGCCGCCGATCACATGCTTGCCATAGCCCTGCCCCGCGACGGGCAAGCCCGTGGCCGGGTCCATGGCCAGGATGAAGATGCCGCCCGAATACGAGCCATAGATCATCCACAGCTTGCCCGTGGCATCGCGGAAGGTGTTCGGGTCGACCACGTTCGGCTGCGTCAGCGCATCGTAGATGCTCACGCCATCCTCGCTGAGCTGGCCCCACATGCCGGACTTGAGGAAAATCCGCTGGTTCACATAGGGGCCTTCCACCTTGTCGGCCAGGGCCAGGCCCATGGCGGAACGGGGCGAGTCGCCCTTGCAGCTGTTGTAGTACATGGCGAACTTGCCATTGTCGAGCTGGATCACGTCGGGCGCCCACAGTCCGGTCACTTGCGACCAGGCAAAGGTGTCGGCCAAGGCACCCACGACATTATTGAACAGGGGATTGCCGGCGTTGACGCCGTCGGCAATCTTCGTCCAGTTCATCAGGTCCGTGGACTTGGCGGCCGCCAGGTGCGAACCGAAGACATAATAGGTATCGGCCACCTTGATGACGGACGGGTCATGCACGGAGGCATTGCTAAAGGTGACGGCGCCCTGTACGGGCGGCGTGACGACGGGCGGGACGACCGGGGGCACGACGGGCGGCGTGACGGAGACGACAGGCGCGCCCCCGGACGAAGCACCGCCGCCACAGGCGGCCAGGGCCATGGCGCTACCGAGCGCCAGTACAGCTTCTCTTCTGTTCATGGAATACTTTCTCTACAACGTGCAGCACGATGCGGCTGGCCGGCGCAGGAAAGCTCCCGCGCCGGCACAGAGTAGACAGCAGGAAGCTGGCGGCTTATTCCACGGCGACCACCACGACGGCCTTGGCGGGCACCGACACGGTCAGCTTGCCGCCTTGCGCCTTGGCATTGAACGCCACCGGCTGCACGGCTTGCGGTTGCGCAAAGCTGTTGACGGCATCCATCTTGCCTGCGGTCAGCACGCGGCCATTCACGCTGGCCACTTGCTTGCCGGCCAGCGCCACGTTGACGTCGACGGCCTTGTGCGGATTGGTGTTGACCAAGGACAAGTACACCTTGCCATCCTTGGCGCGGGCGGCCGAGGCGCTCACTTCGGGAATGCTGACCTTGCCCAGGCTGTACTTGCCATTGCCGGCGATGGCAACCGGCAAGGACGTGGCATCCTGGAACGGCACGTACATTTCAAACGCATGATACGTCGGCGTGACGAAATATTTGTCCTTGTCCGTGATGATCATGGCCTGCAGCACGTTGACCATTTGCGCGATATTCGTCATGCGCACCCTGTCCGCGTGGGCATGGAAGATATTGAAGTTCAGGGCCGCGACGAGCGCATCGCGCAAGCTGTTTTGCTGGAACAAGAAGCCCGTGTTCGTGCCCGGCTCCACGTCGTACCAGGTGCCCCACTCATCGACGTACAAGCCCGTCTTTTTCGACGGATCGTTCTTGTCGATGGCAGCGAGATTGTTCTTGATCAAGCTATCGATGCGCAGGGTGCGGCTCAGGGTGGAAATCCACTCGTTTTCGCCAAAGCCCGTGGCCGCGCCCTTCTTTTCCCACACGCCCGTCGGCACCGTGTAGTAATGGAAACTGATGGCGTCCATCATGTTCGGCTTGATTTCGCGGCTCAGGGTGTCGGACCAGCTGGTGTCGTCGTCATTGCCGCCGCTGGCGATGAATTTCGGCCGCGCGCTTTCCGGCGTCTTCATGAAGGTGTGGTAGTGCTTGTACAGGTCGGTGTAGTACTGCGGGCGCATATTGCCGCCGCAGCCCCAGGCTTCGTTGCCGATGCCGAAGTAATCGACCTTGTACGGCTGGGCGCGGCCATTCTTGCGGCGCAGTTCGGCCAGGGTCGATTTGCTGTCCGAGGTCATGTATTCCAGCCATTCGGACATTTCCTGCGGCGTGCCGGAACCGAGGTTGCCGTTGATATAGGTCTGCGCGCCCAAGAGCTCGGCCAGGTCGAAGAATTCGTGCGTGCCGACGGCATTCGACTCTTCCACGCCGCCCCAGTTGGTATTGACCTTGGTCGGGCGCTGGTCGCGCGCGCCGATGCCATCCTTCCAGTGGTACTCATCGGCAAAGCAGCCGCCCGGCCAGCGCACCAGCGGCACGTGCAGCTGTTTCAGCGCGCCCAGCACGTCGTTGCGCCAGCCCTTGGTATTCGGAATGGGGGATTCCGGGCCCACCCACATGCCCTCGTAGATGCCCGTGCCCAGGTGTTCGGCGAACTGCCCGTACACATTCTTGTTGATCACGGGACCGGGCTTGGCCACGTCGATGGTGACATTCACGGGGGCGGCGAAGGCGCTGCCGATGGCCAGGCTCAAGGCCAGGATGCTGGTGTTGACGAGTTTCATGCTGTCTCCTGTTGTTTTAATTAAAAATGGCTACAAAGCCGCCGTGCGGCTTGATCGTGATGACGGCCTTGCCGGCCGCAATTTCCTGCTGGCTGAATGCGCGCTCGCTGGCGCCATCCGTGATGAGGGCGCCGCGCTTGCCTTCCAGGAAGGACAAGTCCACGGTGAAGGTCTGCGCGCTGGCCTGGGCATTGATGCCGGCCACGTACCAGCGCTCGCCTGCCTGGCGCGCCAGCATCAGGTACTGGCCGGGCACGCCACCGAGGAAGCGGCTGTCATCCCAGCTGCGCGGCAGTTCCTGCAAGAACGTTTTCACATAGGCCGGCACGCTGGCCATGCCGGCCGGCACTTCGGCAAAGTTCTGCACGCCCGACAGGAACAGCACGGACAGCGCCAGTTCAAAACCGTTGCGCGTGGCGCGGCGGATGTTGGGCACGTCGCCCAACACCATGGGCGTGAAATCCATGGGATCGAACAGGTTGCGCGCGAAGGGCAGCATGGCCGCATGGGCGGGCATGGCATCCTGGTCGCGCTGTTCAAAAGTGGTAAATTCCAGTCCCTTGACGGCTTCGGCCGTCATCAGGTTCGGATAGGTGCGGGCCCAGCCCCGTGGCAAGGTGGCGCCATGGAAATTGACCAGCAAGCCGTGTTGCGCCGCATCGTTCAGGATGCCCAGATAATAGGCCATCATCGACTGGCCATCGCCGGCAAAGAAATCCACCTTGATGCCCTTGATGCCCATGCCGGCCAGGCGCGCAAATTCCTGTTGGCGCTGCGCGTGGGTCAGCAGCTTGCCCTTGGGGGAATACGTGGTCTTGTTCCAGCTGCCTGAGGAGTTGTACCAGAGGAACAGGCCCACGTTTTTCGTCGCCGCGTACGCGGCCAGTTCGGCCATTTTCGCGTAGCCGATCTGGCGGTCCCAGTCCGCATCGACAAGCACGTAGTCCCAGCGCATGTCGGCCGCGTAATCGATGAACTGTTTCTGCACCGCGTACACGGTGGCGTCGTCCTTCAGCAGGCCCCAGCTCCAGGCCGCGTGGCCGGGCCGTACCTTGGCCCCGTCGAAGGCGATGGCGGGCGCGGCCAGGTCCGTGCCCAGGGTGCTGTCCATGACAGTGGCCAGGCTGCCGATGGCCAGCACGCGCCACGGCGAACGCAAGCCCGTGGCCGCCTGCGCCAGCAAGGCGCCACCGGGCGCCACTTCGGCCGCCATCGGCGCGCCGATGCGGTAGACGCCGCCCCTGGACTGCGCCTGCAGGCGCGAAGCGTGGAAGCGGCCATCCATGTCCGCTTCCGTCAGCGCCACCCAGGTATCGCCCGACCGGAACAGGGCCGGAAAGACCCAGCCGGCCGCCAGCGGCGACGGCGTGCCCACGGGGATATCCATGCGGTAATGTTCTTCGTAGGCAGGATTCGTGTGCATCCAGCCCGTCTGCGCCACCTGCATCGGCTGCAGCCAGGCCCGCGTGGCGGGTGCAAAGCTGAACGCCGTGCCTTCCCGCAGCATGGCGCCGGCCCCGTCCGGCACCTGGCCCAGCACGTAGCGCAAGGCCACGCCATCGTTGGAGACGCGGAACACCACGTCCATGGCCTGCCCCTGCGCATTGCTCACCGTGAAGCGCTGCTCGTTGGCCGCGTAATCGACGACCCTGCGCTTGCCCGTGGCCATGGTGTAGCGCTCGGCCACGGGCGTGACCGGCGAGGCGGCGCCCAGGGTCAGCTTGCGGGACAGGTCCAGGCCGGCAAATTGCAGGCCCAGCGCCGATGGCAGGATGACGGGCACGCCGGCGCGCTGCACGGCATAGGTGACGCTGCCGGCAGGACCCGGCGCGACCTTGACCTGCAGGCTGCCGTCAGGACTCGATAAAGGTGCTTGCATGGCTTGCGCACTGGCGGCGCTGGCGAAGACGAGGGCGATGCTGCAAACGAGACATTTCATGTTCAGCTTCCAGACGTGGCGATGCCTCTCCCGCCGCGGGGTTGGGGCGGCAAGAGCGGTGCTGCAAAGGAGGTATGGCTGCGGAAAGGCCCGCGCCCGACAAAACGCCCAGGGCCAGGCGCAGGGTCGAAGACAGTACGCTAGTACATCAATACGATGACTACCGCCCCTGCAACAACGCCCTGGACGTTTTGTCAGACCCAGCCGGCGTCGACGATGAATTCCTGGGAGGTGCACATCGCGCCGTCGTCCGATGCGAGGAACAGCACCATGGCGGCGATGTCCTGCGGCATCAGTTTATTCGGCAGGCACTGGCTTTTCTTGATCTCCGCTTCCGCCGCCTCATCAACCCACAGGTCGATCTGGCGCTGCGTCATGACCCAGCCGGGCGTGACGGTGTTGACGCGGATATTGTGCGCGCCATAATCGCGCGCCAGGCCCCGCGTCAGGCCCACGACGGCTGCCTTGGTGGTGGCATACACGGGGTAGCCGCCCGACTTCATGTGCCACGAGATCGAGCTGACGTTGATGATGGAACCGCCGCCCTGGCGCTTCATGCCTTCGAAGACGGCCTGGCAGGTAAAAAACATGGGACGTTGATTGATCGCAATGCGCTCGTTCCAGTAGTCCAGGGTGACGTCCTGCGCCTGGTGGCGCTGGTCGTTGGCGGCATTGTTGACGAGGATATCGAAGTCGCCCATCTTGGCGGCCAGCTCGGCCATGACGGCTTGCAGGGAGGCAATATCCGTGATGTCGCAATGGCGGAACAGTGGCGCCGCCAGACCAGCTTCAGCCAGGCGGCGGCACAGGGCCTCGCTGGCGTCCACGGCAATATCGACAAACGCCACCAGGGCGCCCTGGGCGGCAAACTCCGCCACCAAAGATTCGCCGATGCCGCTGCCGCCGCCCGTGATGAACACGCGCTTGCCCTGCAAGCTGCCATATTTCGCCAATTGCTTCATACTCGTCTCCACCTGTTTATTTTTTTAGGTACAACACACACTGGCGCGGCAAGGCCATCGGCCCCGCCGCGCAGCAGGTTTTTAGTCCTTGCCCAGCACGCCATCCTTGCGGCGCCAGATGCCCAGCGGATTATCGTCGCGCAGCGACTCCGGCAGCAAGTCCTGCGCCAGATTCTGGTAGGACACGGGGCGCAGGAAGCGGTTGATGGCGGCCGTGCCCACCGACGTGCTGCGGCCATCGGACGTGGCCGGGAACGGGCCGCCGTGCACCATGGCCGTCGATACTTCCACGCCGGTCGGGAAACCGTTGGCCAGGATGCGGCCCACGCGGCGTTCCAGCACGGGCAGCAAGCGGCGCGCATTGTCCACGTCGCCGGCATCCATCTGCAGGGTGGCCGTCAGCTGGCCTTCCAGGCTTTCCGTGATCGCCAGCATTTGCTCCATGTCACGGCAGGCCACCAGCAGGGAGGCGGGGCCGAAGACTTCGTCGCGCAAATCGTGCTTGGCCAAAAACGCCTCGCCCGAGGTGATGAACAGGGCGGCGGCGCCCTTGCCTTCTTCGCCCGTGTTTTGCACCAGCGGCGTCACGTCAGCATGCTGCGCCAGGGCGGCGACGCCCTTGGCATAGCTGCTGGCAATGCCGGCCGTCAGCATGGTGGCGGCCGGTGCCGGCGCCAGCGCTTCGGCGGCGGCGGCCGCAAACGCCGTGAAGTCGGCGCCTTCCAAACCCAGCACGAGGCCGGGATTGGTGCAGAACTGGCCCACGCCCATCGTCAGCGACGCGGCAAAGCCGCTGGCGATCGCCGCGCCACGGGCGGCCAGGGCTTGCGGCAGCACAAACACGGGGTTGATGCTGCTCATTTCCGCATACACGGGGATCGGCTGCGGACGTTCCGCCGCCACCTTCATCAGGGCGATGCCGCCCGAACGCGACCCCGTAAAGCCGACAGCCTGGATGGCCGGATGGGCGACCAAAGCCTGGCCGATGCCGTTGCCCGTGCCCGTCAGCAGGGCGAATACGCCGGCCGGCAGCTTGCAGAGGGCGATCGCCTTGACGATGGCGCGCGCCACCAGCTCGGAGGTGCCCGGGTGGGCCGAGTGGGCCTTCAGGACGACGGGGCAGCCGGCCGCCAGGGCCGAGGCCGTATCGCCGCCGGCCACGGAGAAGGCCAGCGGGAAGTTACTGGCTGCAAACACGGCGACGGGGCCCAGGCCGATCATGCGCAAGCGCAAATCAGGACGGGGCGGCACGCGGTCGGGCAGCGGGCTGTCGATGCGCGCATCGGTCCAGGAACCCTCGCGCAGCAGGCCGGCGAACAGTTTCAACTGACCGACAGTACGGCCGCGTTCGCCTTCCAGGCGCGCGCGCGGCAAGCCGCTTTCCGTCATGGCGCGCACGATCAGCTCGTCGCCCAGCTCGCCGATTTGCGCAGCGATGGTGTCCAAAAAGTCGGCGCGTTCCGCATCCGTGGTGGCGCGAAACGGGTCGAACGCGGCTTGCGCCAGACGGCAGGCTGCGTCGATTTGCGCTACGTCAACCATGTGGAAGGCGGGTGCGATGTGCGCGCGCGCGGCCGGGTCCCACGCTTCGAAGGAGCCGCCATTGCCCTTGACGGCGACGCCGCCGATCAATGCCTCACCGGTGATATTGAAACTCATAATGTGCTCACTTTCGCAAATGCGGTTGGGAAAACATCGAGGCGGTTGCGCAGGGCGGGGCCAAAGGCCGGCGCTTCGATTTCAAAGGTTTCGCCCGGCGCCACGCTCACGCCATCGGCAAAGCTCAGGGTGGCCGTGCCGAAGAAGTGCACGTGCACGTCGCCAGGGCGCTTGAACAGCGGATACTTGAAGTGATGATGTTCCAGGTTGGCAATCGTGTGCGACATATTGTCTTCGCCGCTGACGAAGGCCTTTTCCCAGCGCACATTGCCAGCCGCATCGAGCACGCGCGAGGTGCCGTCTATGTGCGCGGGCAATTCGCCCACCAGCAGGGCCGGGCCGACGCTGCACATGCGCAGCTTCGAGTGGGCCAGGTACAGATAGTTCTGGCGTTCCGTCACGTGGTCCGAGAATTCATTGCCGATGGCGTAGCCGACCCGGTAGGGCTGGCCGTCGTCGCCGATTACGTACAGGCCGGCGATTTCCGGCTCTTCCCCGCCATCGAGGGCAAAGTCCGGCATGCGCAGCGGCTGGCCGCTGGCGCGCACGATGGAGCCGTCGCCCTTGTAGAACCACTCGGGCTGGGCGCCCGCCGTATCTGCTTCAGGCTTGCCGCCTTCCACGCCCAGGCGGAACATTTTCATGGAGTCGCTCAGGGACTCGGCGTCGCCGCCGATCTTCTTGTGCATGGCGTCGCGCGCGCCGGCGCTGCCCAGATGGGTCAGGCCCGTGCCCGTCACATAGCAGTGCGCCTCGTCCGCATGGTCGAGCGGCGCCAGCAGGCGGCCGCTGGCGGCCACGTCCGCATACAAGTGCGTGGTATTGCCGACGCTGGCGTCCACCAGCTCAGCGAGGCCGACCTTCTTGCGGATGGCGTCTTGCGCCAGCGCATAGGTCGTGTTGTAGCCTTCGATGACGCGGATCTGGTCGTCTTGCAGCAGGCCGACGAGGCGGCCGCCATGTTCATTCGTAAATTGCAGCAACAGCATGGGATTCTCCGCTTAATGTGAGTGGCGCGGCACGGCGGAACCGCGATTGCCGACCAGGAAGTCGAAATCGCAGCCTTCGTCGGCCTGCAACACGTGTTCGATGTACAGCTGCTGGTAGCCGCTCTTCGGTCCCGGCGCGCTGCCCAGTTCGCGCTTCGCCAGGCGCTCGGCGATTTCCGCGTCGCTGATGTCGATGTTCAGGCTGCCGGCGTGGCAATCGAGGGCGATCATGTCGCCATCGCGCACGATGCCCAGCGGGCCGCCCGCCATGGCTTCCGGCGCCACGTGCAGCACGACGGTGCCGTAGGCGGTGCCGCTCATGCGCGCATCCGAAATGCGCACCATGTCGGTGATGCCCTGCGCCAGCAGTTTCGGCGGCAGGCCCATGTTGCCCACTTCCGCCATGCCCGGATAGCCTTTCGGGCCGCAGTTTTTCATCACCAGCACGGAATTGGCATCGACGTCGAGATCCGGATCAACGATGCGCGCCTTGTAATGTTCAAAGTCTTCAAACACGACGGCCTTGCCCCGGTGCTGCATCAGATGCGGCGAGGCGGCCGACGGTTTGAGCACGGCGCCGCGTGGCGCCAGGTTGCCGCGCAACACGCAGATGCCGCCATCGGCCAGCAGCGGGTTGTCCAGCGTGCGCACCACTTCATCGTTGTAGATGGGCGCGTCGACGCAGTTGTCCCAGATCGACTTGCCGTTGACGGTCAAGGCATGCTTGTGCGGCAGCAGATCGCCCTCGCCCAGGCGGCGTATCACAGCCGGCAAGCCGCCCGCATAGTAAAACTCTTCCATCAGGAAACGGCCCGACGGCAGCAAGTCGACGATGGTCGGCGTGCCGCGGCCCGTTTTCGTCCAGTCTTCCAGTTCCAGGGGCACGCCGATGCGCCCGGCAATGGCTTTCAAATGGATCACGGCATTGGTCGAGCCGCCGATGGCGGCGTTGACCTTGATGGCGTTCTGGAATGCTTCGCGCGTCAGCACTTTCGACAGGCGCAGGTCTTCGTGCACCATTTCAACGATGCGGATGCCCGACATGTGGGCCAGCACGTAGCGGCGCGAATCGACGGCGGGAATGGCCGCATTGTGCGGCAGCGAGGTGCCCAGCGCTTCGGCCATGCTGGCCATGGTCGAGGCCGTGCCCATGGTGTTGCAGGTGCCTGCCGAGCGCGACATGCCCGATTCGGCCGACATGAACTGGTGCAGGGTGATCGATCCCGCCTTCATCTGCTCGTGCAACTGCCATACGGCCGTGCCGGAACCGATGTCCTTGCCGTTCAGCTTGCCGTTCAGCATGGGGCCGCCGCTGACGACGATGGTGGGAATGTCGACGCTGGCCGCGCCCATCAGCAATGCCGGCGTCGTCTTGTCGCAGCCGACCAGCAGCACGACGGCGTCCATCGGGTTGCCGCGGATCGATTCTTCCACGTCCATCGACGCCAGGTTGCGCGTCAGCATGGCTGTCGGGCGCAGATTCGATTCGCCGTTCGAGAAGACGGGGAATTCCACGGGGAAACCGCCCGCTTCCAGGATGCCGCGCTTGACGTGTTCGGCCAGCTGGCGGAAATGCGCGTTGCAGGGCGTCAGTTCAGACCAGGTATTGCAGATGCCGATGATGGGCTTGCCGTGAAATTCGTGGTCGGGTATGCCCTGGTTTTTCATCCAGCTGCGGTACATGAAGCCGTTCTTGTCCTGCGAGCCGAACCACTCGGCCGAGCGCAGGGCTACCTTCTTTTTTGTCTCAGACATGCCATTCTCCTGGTTGTGCCATGCCGGATCTAAGGTCGTCGGCCCGGGCAGCGATGTTGGAATACTAAAGAATCCTGCCATGCCTTTCCAATCAATTTTTAATGCGTTTCGATATCGAAAACGATATCGGCATGCACCAATGAAAACGCCCTGCGGGCACGTGGCGGCAGGGCGTGGGCGATTTTGGCTGGTGCGCTTACTCGGCGGAAAAGCGGTACACGGTTTCCGTCCGGTATTCCTCGCCCGGGCGCAGGATGGTGCTGGGGAACTGCGCCTGGTTCGGCGCATCGGGGAAATGCTGGGTTTCCAGGCACAGCGCGCTGCGGTAGCTGATGGCGCGCAGCTTGCCGTACTGGCTGCTGTCGAGGAAATTGCCGGAATAAAACTGGAGGCCCGGCTCCTGCGTGTACACCTGCATGCTGCGGCCCGAGGCGGGATCGCGCACGGTGGCGGCCAGGTTCAGCAGCTGGCCCGGCTTTTGATTCAGCACAAAGTTATGGTCATAGCCCCGGCCGATGCGGATCTGCTCGTGCGGCAAGTCGATGCTGTCGCCGATGACGGTGGGTTGGCGCAGGTCGAATGGCGTGCCGGCCACGTCCGCCAGCTCGCCCGTGGGAATGGAACCGGCGTCGACGGGCAGGTAGCGGTCCGCGTTGATGGACAGTTCGTGGCCGAGGATATGCCCCTGCCCCGCCAGGTTGAAATAGCTGTGGTTGGTCAGGTTGACGGGCGTGGCCTGGTCCGTCACGGCGTGATAGCGCAGGCTCAGGGCGTTGTCGTCGTCCAGTTCGTAGATGAGGGTCACGTCCAGCTGGCCCGGATAGCCATCTTCGCCGTCCGGGCTGCTGCGCGTAAACGTCACGCCCACGGCGTCGTCCTTGGTGAACGGCTCGGCCTGCCACATGACCTGGTGAAAGCCCTGGTTGCCACCGTGCAAGTGGTTCGGCGCGTTATTCACGGCCAGCTGGTAATCCTTGCCGTCGAGGTGGAAGCGTCCCTCGGCGATGCGGTTGCCGTAGCGCCCGATGACGGCGCCCAGGAAAGCGCTATTGTGCAGATACGGCTCGATGCGCTCGAAACCGAGCACCACGTCGGCAAACACGCCGTCGCGGTCCGGCACGTGGATTTCGTTGATGACGGCGCCAAAATCGAGCACCTTCACTTGCATGCCCTGGCGGTTCGTCAGGGTAAACACGGTGACGTGGTCGCCGTCGGGCAAGACGCCGAAGGGCGCCTGGGTGACGGTGGCGGGGGTAGCAGATGCGGCGGCAACAGGGGTCATGGGCGCTCTTCCAGGGATTACAGGGTCGATGAACTGCCAAACACGGGCATGCCTTGCGCATCCCAGCGCAGCGGCTTCACAAAGGTATGGCGGTCCGGGTTCCACAGGGGATCGCCAACGATTTCCGTGTAGGTGCGGGCATGGTACACCAGCAACACATTATCCCCATCGTCGGCCGTGGTAAAACTGTTGTGGCCGGGGCCGTAGATGCCGTGCTCGTAGCAGGTGGCAAACACGGGCTCGGGCGACTTCGTCCACGCGGCGGGATCGAGCAGGTCGGCGGAGGCATCCGCCCACAGCAAGCCCATGGCGTAGTTTTCATCCGTGGCACTGGCCGAATAGCTGATGAAGATCTTGCCGTTGCGTTTCAGCACGGACGGTCCTTCGTTGACCCAGAAGCCACGGATTTCCCAGTCGAATTCCGGCTTGCTCAACATCACGGGCGGGCCGGCCAGCTGCCACGGCGTGGCCATGGGCGCGATGTACAGGTTGGAATTGCCCTCGATGGCGACATCCTTCTGCGCCCACAGGTAGTACAGCTGGCCGTCGTGCTCGAAGGTGGTGGCGTCCAGGCAAAAGGTGTCGATGCCCGTGTCGATCGATCCCATGAATTCCCATTCGCCTTCCAGCGGATTCGCATTCGTATTACGGATCGCATACATGCGGTGCTGGAACAGTTTATGCTTGATTTCGCGGCTGGGCGCGGCGGCGAAATACACATACCAGGCGCCCTGGTTGAAGTGCAGTTCCGGCGCCCACACCAGTTCGCTGTACGGGCCCGTCTCCGGCTTGTGCCACACGTCGACGGTGGGCGCCTCAGCCAGCCCGGCGATGCTGTCGGCGCGGCGCAGTTCGATGCGGTCGTACTGGGGCACCGAAGCCGTAAAGTAATAATAGCCGTCGCTGTGGCGGTAGATGTGCGGATCGGCACGTTGTTCGATCAGCGGTTTCAAGATGTCTGCCATGTTGCTTACTCCATTCAATGATTCTTACGCAGCCACAAAACCGCGCTTGTGCATTTCCACTTTTACGCCTCGGTAATAGTCATCGCTGATGCGGTACTTGAACATCAGCAGCCCCATCAGCAAGTGGAAGAAGCCGGGGATGACCGACAGCATCAGGGCGATGCCGTTCAGGGCGAATTGCGTCTGCTCATGGTTGGGCTGGTAGTCGAAATACGACAGCAGCATGCCCACCAAAAAGCCCGCCACGGCCATGCCCGCCTTCTGGCAGACGGAAATGCCGCCGAAGGCGAAGCCGGAGACGCGCTTGCCCGTCTTGACCTGGCCGTAATCAATGGTTTCGGCGATGGCCGACCAGAACACGGGCGCATGCAAGTCCACCACGAAGGACAGCAGGAAATACAGGGCGAAGGCCAGCACGGTATCGCTGGGCTTCACAAAAAAGTAGATCGCCAGGCTGATCAGGGCGACGCCGATCTGCGTGTAGCGGAACAGTTTCACCTTGCAATAGAACTTGGTGATCCACGTCGAGGCGACCATGGCCAGGATGGCGGCCACCACGCCCGTGGTGAGGAAGGCGGCCACGGTTTCCGTGTCGCCGCCCAGGTAGTATTTCGCGTAATAGATGGCGACGGAACCGCGCACCACGTAGCCCACCGTGCCCGTGACGCACACGCCGCACAGCACCAGCCACTGGTCGTTTTTCAGCAGTACGCGCAGCTGCGCCATCAAGGACTGTTTTTCCACCACGTGGACGACGCGCTCGGTAGTGGTGAAATAGCAGAACAGGAACAGAGCCACGCCCATCACGGCCATCACGGCCATGGCCGCCTGGTAGCCCACGGCCGGATTGCCGCCGCCCCAGCGCTGCGACAGGATGGGCACGACGATGGTCACCATGAAGGCGCCGATCTTGGCGAAGAACAGCCGGTAGCCGTTGGCCGACAGGCGTTCATGCGGGTCGCTGGTCAAGCCGCTGATCAATGAAATATACGGGATGCCCACGCCGGCCGTCATGATGGTCATCAAAATGTACGTCGAATACGCCCAGATGAGCTTGGCGTCATAGCCCCATTCCGGCGTGGTGAACACAAAGAAGACGCTGACGCCGAACGGTATGGCTAGCCACAGCAGGTAGGGACGGTAGCGGCCCGAGGCAAAGCTGTAACGGTCGGTGATCTGCCCCATGACCAGGTCGGCGATGGCGCCCACCACTTTCACGGCCACGAACAGCAGGGCCAGGTCGGTGGTTTTCAAGCCATAGATATCGGTATAGAAAAAGGTAATGATCAGCATCATCGACGAGATGACGACATTGAGCGCCATGTCGCCGGCGCCGAAGCCGACCTTTTCAACGGTAGATAATTTTTGCGTCTCCATGCTTTCCGTCCATTCTTTTGATGATGAATCGTGCCTGACTGCCTGATTTACAACGCAAGGAGCGTTGCCGGCCGAAACCATGGCAACGCCCTTGGATACTGCTTTTTTCACTCATGTAAAACGTTCAGGGCAAGGCGCGTTGCCGAAGACAGTACGAGGAGTACGGCGAGGCAAGGCAACGCAGCCATGGACGTTTTACATCTTCCAGCGCAGCGATAACCCTACTGTGCGGTCATAGCGGCGCGTATCGCGCGCATACACGCCCTGCTCATTCCAGTAATCCTTGAACTTGGTATCAAGCAAGTTATTTCCGTCCAGGGTCAAGGTGAACTGGTCGTTGAGCTTGTACGACAGCGAGCCGTCCAGCTGGGCCGTGGCCGCCACTTTCAAGTCCAGGCCGGGGCCGCCCTGGTTGTAGCTGTCGATGAATTTCGAGCGCCAGTTGTAGGCCAGGCGGCCCGACCACGCGTCTTTCTCGTACAGCACGACCAGGTTGTAGGCATAGCGCGACACGCCCGTGATGGCATGGCTGCCCGTCTCGTCGTCGGTCGTGCCGCTCATGTAGGTGCCGTTCGCCTGCAAGCCCAGGCCGCTCAAGATGCCGGGCAAGCCGTCATAGAACTGCTGGTAGCCGATTTCCAGGCCCTGCAGCTTGCCGGCGGCCGTGTTGTACGGGCGGTCCACGTCGTAGACCTTGCCGCCGATGGTTTCGCTGGAGATGCGCTGCTGGATATAGCCGTCGAACTTGTGGTGGAAGACGGTGGCGTTGACGGAGCCGGCGGGCGCGAAATACCACTCCAGTGCCGCGTCAATATTGTCGCCCGTCACCGGTTTCAGATCCGGATTGCCGCCCGCGCCCGTCGCTTTCACCGTTTCCGTCGAGTTCACGAGGGCCACGCCCGGATTGAGCTGGGCAAAGCCGGGACGGCTGATGGTGCGGCCCGCCGCGAAACGGCCGATCAGGTCGGCGCGCAGCTTGATTTTTAACGCCACGCTCGGCAGCACGTCCGTGCTGGCCGTGTCGCTGATGACGGGCGTGTACACGCCATCCTGCGAACTGTTGCCCTGCAGGCTTTGCTCGGTGCGCACGACGCGCACGCCCACGGTGCCGTCGACGGGGTAGGCGCCCAGCTTGAAGGCGATCTTCGCCTTGGTATAGATGGAATAGGTTTTTTCCGTATCCTTGAAGAACGAGCCCGGGTCCATGGCGCGCGCCGCGCTGCTGCCCGTGATGGCTTCGCGCAGGGTGCCCGTGTGATTGAGCAGGAAGCTGGCGCACGGCGTGTACCACTGGCTCAAGCCATAGTTGGGGCCGCCGCTGGACATCGGTTCCGACAGGCAATTGAGGCCCGGAATCGACGTCACGCTCTGGCGGCTGAACGGGAACGCGGCGCCGGACACGTCCGGTGCTTCCGCGTTGCCTTCAAAGCTCTTGATCGATTGCGCTTCGCGCTTCACGCCGCGCAGGCCGACGCTGATTTCCTTGAAGAAGCCGCCGGCACCGGGCGTGTAGGCCAGGTCGGCGCGCAAGTCGTTCGAGCTGCCTTCATCGCGGCCGTAGCGGTCGAAAAAGCCCTTCAGGTAGTAGTTCGACGGGTCTTTCAGGTCGATGCCCGTGTAATCGACGTTCAGCGTGCCGTTCAGATTCGTGTTGATGGTGGCGTTCGGCACCTGCGTGATGGCGTCGAGGATGGGGTTGCGCCAGTTGAACGTGCTCCTGGTGCTGGCCAGTTCCGACGTGAAACGCCATTCCGGATTGATTTCCCACAAGCCGCCCACGGCAAACTGGTGCGTCTTCGACTCGCTCTTGTTTGCCTGCGTCGACATGATGGTGTTGACGTTGGTGGAAGTCAGGGTTTGCAGCTGGTCGGTGCCGGGAATCCTGGTAGCGGACACGGGCGTTCCCCACCATGGCAGGCCGACGAAATAATCGGATTCCGAATCGAGCAGGAAGCGCGTGGCCATGCCTTCCGCATACAGTTCCACGTCGGCATTCGGCCGCCATTGCAGCACGCCATTGGCGGTCGTGCGGCGGCGGTCGCCCTTGATCGGCAGCAAACCCACCTGGTCCGGCGCCGTCAGGCCCGGCGAAAAATAGCTCTTGTCCACGGGCGCCGTGTTGAACGCGCGTTCTTCATGGTAACGCTGTTGCTGCTGCGACAAGCCGAACAGCGCGCCCACGTCGCCGACGCCCGTCTTCCAGCGGTTCGACACCATGCCGCTCACGTTCGGGTCCGTGGCTTTCGATTTGTCGCTGTAGACGGCGCGCGTATTCACGCTGGCCGTGAATTCCTTGAAATCGAAGGGCCGGTTGGTGCGCACGTTGATGATGCCGGCCACGCCCCCTTCCACCTGGTCGGCGCCCTGCGACTTGTAGACGTCCACGCGCTGCAGCATGGTGGCGGGAATATCGGCCAGGTTGACGTAGCGGCCCGTGGTGGTGAACAGTTCGCGGCCGTTGAGCAGGGTCGTGACGTCGCGCAAGCCGCGGATCATGACGGCGCTGGCCTCGCCCGAATCGCGGCGGATCTGGATGCCGGACACGCGGGCCAGGGTCTCGGCCACGTTGTTGTCGGGGAATTTGCCGATATCATCGGCCACGATGGAATCGATCACCTGGTCCGAACGCATCTTGATCTGCTGGGAATTTTGCGCCGAGCGGCGCACGCCGCTGACCGTTACCACGGACACTTCGGCCGCCGGTTCAGCGCCAGCGTCAGCGGTCGCCGTCGCCTGCGCCCAGACCGAGGCGGAGCTGAGCAAGCCGATACCGGCCAGTGCCGCAACGACTGCCTTCAAGGTGTAGGGACGAGGGGAAGTGGCCGCGAGCGGGCCGGGGGCGTTCGACATCATGCATCTCCAGATATTGTATTGATATTTTTTCTGCTGCTTGCATGTCGGACGCATGCTCGGCGTTTATCTTAGGGGCTGGACGATAATCTCTCCAATCAATTTTTCCACAGTTTTGATATCAATTTCGATATCGGCTCCGGGAGGACGGGGAAGGTTGTAAACCGACAACGGCAGGGGCGTCACGGGCAGGTTTCACCTGGCCATGCCCAAAAAAGTGGCAGCGCTGGCGTGCAGCATGAAAACGCGAACAGGACTAAGCTGACAGCGTGGCAACTGCCATTCCATCCACCGCTTGCACAGGAGTCCGCATGAACGTTTTAATGGTATTGACCTCGCACGACCAACTGGGCGACACGGGCCACAAGACCGGCTTCTGGCTGGAAGAATTCGCCGCGCCGTATTACGTGCTGAAAGACGCGGGCGCCAAGCTCACCCTGGCATCGCCCAAGGGCGGCCAGCCGCCGCTGGACCCGAAGAGCGACGCGCCCGAATCGCAGACGGCCGCCACGGCCCGCTTCAAGGCCGACCCGGCCGCGCAAGCCGCGCTGGCCGCCACGGTCCCCCTCGCCACGGTGAAGGCGGCCGACTACGACGCCGTGTTCTACCCGGGCGGCCACGGCCCCCTGTGGGATCTGGCCGAAGACCAGGATTCGATCGCCCTCATCGCAGCGCTGCACGCGGCCGGCAAGCCCGTCGCCGCCGTCTGCCACGCCCCTGGCGTCTTGCGCCACGTCAAGGGCAGCGATGGCCAGCCCCTGGTGAAAGGCAAGAAAGTGACGGGTTTCACGAATACGGAAGAAGAGGCCGTGGGCCTGACGAAAGTCGTCCCCTTCCTGGTGGAAGACATGCTCAAGGAAAACGGCGGCATCTACTCGAAAGGCGCCGACTGGGCCGCGTATGTGCTGACGGACGGCATCTTGATCACCGGCCAGAATCCGGCCTCGTCGGAGGCGGCGGCACAGGCCTTGCTGAAACTGCTGAAATAATATTCGCTGCTGAACAGGGTGGCTGCGCAGCGACTTGCGCGGCCATGACGTCACACGTCGCAATCATACTGACGCTGACGGGAGAAAACACAAGGCTTGATTTGTCTGGTGCGGCTGGCGGGGATCGAACCCACGACCCTTGGCTTCGGAGGCCAATACTCTATCCACTGAGCTACAGCCGCGTAGGGGGAATTTCTGAAGTGATGCGAAGGATACCGTTTTTCTTTACCTACGTCTACGGAAACTGTCGTATCGCCGGCAATTGCATGTCACTGCTCAATTTTTGTGCCTATAATTGTGGGTTTCATAAAGGTTTACATCCAGGCATGTAAAAATGCTACCTTACACGGCCATCAGTTTCGAATCTGGACTAAGGACATCATGAGCGACGCACATAACGAACAACAATCAGCGATCAAAACGCCTAAACAATTGCTTGCCGCCGTAGCTGGCTTCTTCCTCATCACCGTCATCGGCATCATCTTGCTGGTGCAATTTGTCACCACCCAAAAACTGACGGGCGCCGGCTCGGACAGCCAGTCGCCGGAAGCCATCGCCGAGCGCCTGAGTCCGGTAGCCAATGCGGGCTACACCTTCAAGGATGCCAGCGGTCCGAAAGTGCTGCAAGGCGGCGAAGCTGTCTACACGGCCACCTGCGTGGCCTGCCATGGCGCCGGCGTGGCCGGCGCGCCCAAATTTGGCGATGCGGGCAGCTGGTCGGCCCGCCTGGCCCAGGGTTACGATACGGTCCTGAAACACGCCATCGAAGGCTTGCGCGCCATGCCGGCCAAGGGCGGCAATCCCGACCTCGACGACGTGGAAGTGGCGCGCGCCGTCGTCTACATGGCCAACGCCTCGGGCGGCAAGTTCAAGGAACCGGAAGTGCCGGCGCCTGCCGCAGCCGCTGGCGGCGCCTCCGCCCATGCGGCAGAGCCTGCCAAGTAAGCGCATCGCAGCAGCAAGGAACCGCCCCGTTGGGCGGTTTTTTTTCGCCTGGCGCAGACGCAGACGCAAGGGACGGCATTGCCGCACGGCGCGGTCGGCGACGCCGGCCCGGAGGACTGCCGCTTGCGCCAGATCAAACGGCATGAAAAAGCCGCCCGGCTTGCGCGGGGCGGCGGCAACTTACGCTGTCAACAACCGTCTTACCACATGATGACGCGGTCTTTTGGCGGCAGGTACATCTTGTCGCCCGGTTTCACGTCGAAGGCTTGATAGAAGCCTGGCTGGTTGCGCATGGTGCCGTTGGCGCGGAACTGGCCTGGCGAGTGCGGGTCCGTCTTCAGCAGCACGAGTTGCTGCGCTTCGCGCATCTTCATGCGCCATACCTGGGCAAAGCCCGCGTAGAAGCGTTGCTCGCCCGTGAAGCCGTCGATGACGGGGGCTTTCTTGCCGTTCAGCGACAATTTGTACGCCTTATAAGCGATGGCCACGCCGGAGTTGTCAGCGATGTTCTCGCCCAGGGTCAGTTCGCCATTGACGAAATGGCCCGGCACGGGGCTGAAGCTGTTGTACTGCGCCACCAACTGCTTGGTTTTCTTGGCGAAGTTCTTGTGGTCGGCCTTGGTCCACCAGTCGCGCAGGTTGCCGTCTCCGTCGTACTGGGCGCCCTGGTCGTCGAAGCCGTGGCTGATTTCATGGCCGATCACGCCGCCGATGGCGCCGTAGTTGACGGCGTCGTCCGCCTTGGCGTCGAAGAACGGCGCTTGCAGGATGGCGGCCGGGAAGACGATTTCGTTCAGCTCGGGGTTGTAATAGGCGTTGACGGTCTGTGGCGTCATGCCCCACTCGTCGCGGTCGATCGGCTGGCCCAGCTTATTGAGTTCACGGTTGTAGTTCAGCAAATGCGAACGCTGGATGTTGCCCACCAGGTCGTCCGGCGCCACCGTCAGGCCCGAGTAATCGCGCCATTTGTTCGGATAGCCGATCTTGGTGGTGAACTTGGCCAGCTTGATCTGCGCCTGTTTCTTGGTGACGGGGCTCATCCAGTCCAGCTTGTCGATGCTTTGCTTGTAGGCCGTCATCAGGTTTTTCACCAGCGCTTCCATGCGCACCTTGCGCTCGGCCGGGAAATACTGTTCCACGTACAGCTGGCCCACGGCTTCGCCCAGTGCGCCTTCGACGGCGCCCACGCCGCGTTTCCAGCGCGGACGCATTTCCGTCACGCCCGTCAGGGTGGTGCCATAGAAGGCAAAGTTTTCATCGACATACGCTTTCGACAGGTAACCGGCGTTGGCGTGCAGCAAGTGCCATTGGAAATACGCTTTCCACGTTTCCAGCGGCGTCTTGTTGGCGATCTCGGCAAAACCCTTCAGGTAGCTGGGCTGGCTGACGATCACGTAATTGACCTTGCCTGCGATGCCCGTGTCCTTCAGGTAGCGGGCCCAGTCGTAGCCCGGCGCGACGTCGGCCAGTTTCGCCAGGTCCACCTTGTTGTAGGTCTTGACGGGGTCGCGGTTCTGCACATTGCTCCATTGCGCCTTGGCCAGCTCCGTTTCCAGCGCCAGGATGGCCTTGGCGTTGGCCGCGGCATTCGCGTCGCCAGCCAGGCTCAGCATTTTCTCCACGTGGGCCAGGTACTTGGCGCGCGTGTCGGCCTTGCCTGCTTCCAGGTAATAGTCGCGGTCAGGCAGGCCCAGGCCGCTTTGCACGATGTCGGCCACGTATTTGGTGGAATCCTTGGCGTCCTGGTGGATGCCGAAGTCGTAGGGCGAGGTCACGCCCAGCTTGCTGAAGTGGGCGATCACGATCGGCAATTCCGCCTTGTCCTGCAGGGCGGCGATCTTCGCCAGTTCCCCGTTCAGAGGGGTCAGGCCCAGGCTTTCCAGCTTGGCTTCGTCCATGAAGCTGTTATAGAAGTCACCGATCTTCTGGGCATTCGAGCCGGCCGCGCGGGCCTTGTCGGCGGCCGCGCCCTCGACGATGCCGCGCAGCTGCGTTTGCGTATCGTCGGCCAGCTTGGCGAAGCTGCCCCAGCTCGACTTGTCGGCAGGAATGACGGTTTCCGCCAGCCATTTGCCGTTCAGGTGCTGGAACAGGTCATCCTGCGCGCGCACGGCGGGGTTGATGTATTCGATGGCGATGCCGGAAGTCAGCGCCGCGGGCGCGGCGGCCGTGGTGGCGACCGCTTCTTTCTTGGCGGTATCAGCGGCGCCCGCCATGCCGGATACGCTGGCCAGCAAGCTCAGGGTCAATGCACTTAACAAATAACGATTCACGGTAATCCTCAATATTGTATGGTGTGGAATATCAGGGTCAGAACGCCCAAGGCTTCTGGCCCGGTTTTTGACTGTAGCATACCGGCCGAAACGACAGAAAAAACTTTGGCCCGAATGCAAAAAAGACCACGCAAGGTGGCCTTTTTTGTTGCTACAGTCGTACGTTTTTCACGCAGCCGCGCAAGCGCTTACCAGATGATGACGCGGTTTTCCGGGGCAACGTACATCTTGTCGCCCGGTTTCACGCCAAATGCCTCATAGAAGGCAGGCTGGTTGACCATGGTGCCGTTGGCGCGGTACTGGCCCGGCGAATGCGGGTCGGTCTTGATCTGCACGATTTGCTGCGCTTCGCGCATCTTGCTGCGCCACACCTGGCCAAAGCCCATGTAGAAGCGCTGGTCGCCCGTCAGGCCATCGAGCACGGGGGCCGGCTTGCCGCCCAGCGAGATCTTGTACGCCTTGTAGGCAATCGCCACGCCCGAGTTGTCGGCGATGTTTTCGCCCAGGGTCAGCGCGCCGTTGACGTTGTAGCCAGGCAATGGGCTATAGCCGTCATATTGCTTGGTCAGCGCGTCGGCCTTGGCGGCGAAATTCTTGCGGTCGGCCGGCGTCCACCAGTCGCGCAGGTTGCCGTCGCCATCGGACTGGCTGCCCTTGTCGTCGAAGCCATGGCTGATTTCATGGCCGATGACGGCGCCGATGGCGCCATAGTTGACGGCATCGTCCGCATTGGCGTCGAAGAACGGCGGCTGCAGGATGGAGGCGGGGAAGACGATTTCATTCATCGTCGAGCTGTAATACGCGTTCACCGTCTGCGGCGTCATGCCCCACTCTTCGCGGTCGATCGGCTTGCCCAGCTTGGCCACGTTGCGGGCGGAGCCAAAATTGGCGGCGCGCATCATGTTGCCCACCAGGTCACCCTGCACGATCTGCAGCTTCGAGTAGTCGCGCCACACGTTCGGATAGGCGATCTTCGGCGTGAACTTGGCCAGCTTGGCTTGCGCTTCCTTCTTGGTTTCCGGGCTCATCCAGTCCAGGGTGTCGATGCTGTCCTTGTAGGCGGCCAGCACGTTTTTCACCAGTTCCTGCATGTGCGCCTTGCGCTCAGGCGGGAAATATTGCGCCACGTACAGTTTACCGACGGCTTCGCCCAGCACGCCATCGACGGCGCCCACGCCACGCTTCCAGCGCGGCTGGTTCTGCGTCACGCCGCTGAGCACCGTGCCGTAGAAGGCAAAGCTCTCGTCGACGAAGTTTTTCGACAGGTAGCTGGCGTAGCTGCGCAGCAAATGCCATTCGAAATACGCTTTCAGGGTGTCCAGGTCGGTGGCGGCCAGCACCTTGTTGTAGCCAGCCAGGTAGCTCGGCTGGTTGACGATGACGTAATCGACCTTGTTGGCGATGCCCAGGGCCGCGAGGCCCGACTTCAGGTCGTAGCCGGGGGTCAGGTCGTTGAGCTTGGCGATGTCCGTCTTGTTGTAGCGCTTGACGGGGTCGCGGTTCTCGACCTTGGTCCATTGCACTTCGGCCAGCGACGTTTCCAGGGCGACCACGGCCTTGGCGTGGGCGGCGGCGTTCTTGTCACCGGCCATGGACAGCATTTTTTCCACGTGCGCCTGGTATTTTTCCTTCACGCCCGCCTGCTTGGCTTCCAGGTAATAGTCGCGGTCCGGCATGCCCAGGCCGCTCTGGCTCACGTAGGCGGCATATTTGGTCGAGGCGCGCGCATCCTGGCCCACGTACACGGCGTACGGCGTGGCGACGCCCGTCTGGCTCAGGTGGGCGATCAGGGCCGGCACGCCCTTCTTGTCGCGCAGCGAGCGGATACGGTTCAGTTCGCCTGCCAGCGGCTTCACGCCCAGCGACTCCAGCTTGGCTTCATCCATGTAGCTGGCGTACAGGTCGCCGATTTTCTGCGCTTCCGACCCGGCTTTCTTGTTCTTGTCCTGCTGCGTGGCTTCGATGATGCCGCGCAACTGTGGCGTCGTGTCGTCGCGCAGCTTGGCGAAGGAACCCCAGCTCGATTTGTCGGCCGGGATCTCGGTCGTGGCCAGCCACTTGCCGTTCAGATGGGTGAAGAAATCGTCCTGCACGCGCACGGCAGGATCGATGTATTGCACGTCGATGCCGGAGACGGCACCGGCGGCGGCAGGCGCGGCGCTGGGAGCGACGGTCGGCGCGGCGGCGGCGGATGCGGGCTCGGCGGCGTTGGCAAACGCAGCCAACAGGGACAGGGTCAGACTGCTTAAGAGGTATCGGTTCACGGATTGTCCTTATGGGGCATGTCAAAGAGATCAGGCGGGTAGCCTCTGGCGGAGTGCCTCATATGAAGAGCCCGCCGCGCCAGGCGCTTCAGGAATGTAGCACGGCAACATAAGGCTTGACCATCCCCGCCGCCCCGGCGCCGGCGCCGTCCGCGCGCGCCGCCAGCCCCGTCAAGACTCGGTTACCCCCTGAATGCGCCTGAAAGTCGGCCACCTGCCGGCGCCCCCGTGTGCTGCGCCTCGCGCCATCTTCGCCCGGAAATGGCGGCCGTCAGCGCGCGCGGCCAGGACCGGCGCGGCCGCCCGCGGCGCGGGACCCAGGCGGCGACACAGCGATTTTTTTACTTTACGATACATTTGCACGACAATTCCGCAACAATTCCGTGGCCAGGATTACAACACTTTGCGCCGCAAGCCCCGTTCCGCCCGCTGGCCGCGCATCCTTGCCGGCCAGCCAAGCAGTTACACGGCCTCAGTTGCCAGGCATATTCATGCTGGCGCCGCCGCTGCCCACGTTCATGCCCATGCCGCCCTTGCCCCCCTTGCGCCCGCCGTGCTCGCCGGCCGGCGCGCTGCGCGGCTCGCCGTGCGGCACGGCCGCATCCATCACGCGCGCCATCTGGCCGGCGATGAACTGGGCCACCATCTGGCGCTGCTGCTCGTCGAGGGCATCGTTCACGCTCAGCCACCATTCGCGCACCTGCTTTTCCTCGGCCAGGCTCACGGTGCTTTCATTGTCCAGTCCGCCCACCAGGTCGCGCAGTTCCAGGCGGGGCGCCTGCAAGCCCTGCGTCACGCTCGCCTGCAGGCGCTCGCGGCGCGCCTTGCGTTCGCGCAAGAGCTGGCGGGTTTTTCCTTCCACTTGCTGCCACAAGATGGTCTGATTCGCATTGAGTTTCAATTCCGTCTTGAAGTCGGGCGCCATGGGCAGCAAGTCCTCCAGGCGCATTTCGGCGATCGGCACGGCCGAAGCGGTCAAGGCGCTGGTGCCCAGCAGGAAAGCCAGGCCGAGGCGGCGCAGGGCGGGGGGAAAGGTCAACGATGTCATGGGAACTCCGGCTAAAAAAAAAGCCTGCGTCCGAAGACGCAGGCAAAACCACTTCGGGTCGAGAATGCGAATTCACTATAGGCCCGCCGCACACGCTTTTTTTCGACTCTTACAAATGCTTACTCCCCTCAAGACTAACTATACATCGCATACAAAACAGCAACACATGGCAAGCTGGCGCACGCCATTCCCCGTCTAGACTGTGCCAAGGCACGCTTTTTCCCCGCCCGGCCCACGCCGGCCGGGATTCAGGTCTATACTTTCAGGAAAGCGCCGCTCCACGGGGACTGGCGCTGGTGCAAGACACTACCGCTGCAAAGGTGCAATGATGGGCAAACTCAAAAATACCGGCTTGATCGGCCTGGGCGTGGTGGCCGGCGTCGCCGTGTCGCTGCAATTTTCGGCGATGGCGCAAAAAACCGTCGAACCGCCGCTGCCCCTGGAAGAATTGCGCCAGCTGGCCGATGTGTTTGGCCTCATCAAGTCCGACTACGTCGAGCCGGTGGAAGACAAGAAACTGCTGGAGGAAGCCATTGCCGGCATGGTCGCCTCGCTCGACCCCCATTCCGCCTACCTGGACAAGAAAGCCTATGCCGAGCTGCGCGAAGGTTCCGAAGGCAAGTTCGTCGGCCTGGGCATCGAAATTGGCCTGAGCGAAGACGGCTACATCAAGATCGTCTCGCCCATCGAGGATTCGCCCGCCTACCGCGCCGGCATCAAGGCCGGCGACCTGATCACCCGCCTCGATGGCCAGCCCGTCAAGGGCGTCAACCTGGACGACAACGTCAAGCGCATGCGCGGCGAACCGGGCACCAAGGTGTCGCTGACCATCGCCCGCAAGGATGAACCGCAACCCTTGTCCTTCGTCATCACGCGCGAGGAAATCCATCAAAAGAGCGTCAAGTCCCGCATGATCGAGCCGGGCTACGCCTGGCTGCGCGTGTCGCAATTCCAGGAACCGACCGTCGACGACATGGCCGCGCAGATCACGGCGCTGTACAAGCAGGACCCGCACATCAAGGGCATGGTGCTCGACCTGCGCAACGATCCGGGTGGCGTGCTGCAGGGCGCCATCGGCGTCTCGGCCGCCTTTTTGCCGAAGGACTCGCCCATCGTCTCGACGAATGGCCAGCTGCCGGACTCGAAACAGGTGTTCTACGGCCGCGCCGAATACTATACCTTCCGCTCGGAAGGCGATGCCCTGGCGAAATTACCAGCCGCCATCAAGCAAGTGCCGCTGGTGGTGCTCGTCAACACGGGTTCGGCCTCGGCCTCGGAAATCGTCGCCGGCGCCCTGCAGGACTACAAGCGCGCCACCATCATCGGCACGCAAACCTTCGGCAAGGGCTCCGTGCAAACCATCCGCCAGCTGACGGCCGACACGGCCGTGAAGCTGACGACGGCCCGCTACTACACGCCGAACGGCCGCTCGATCCAGGCCAAGGGCATCGTGCCCGACCTGCTCGTCGATGAAAACGCGGACGGTGACGGCTTGAACGGCTTGCGCATCCGCGAAGCGGACCTGACCAAGCACCTGAGCAACGACCGCGACCCGGAAAGCGCCAAGGCCGCCGCCCCCGTCAATGACGAAATGGAAGAGCAGCTGCGCATCATCGCCCTGGAAAAAACCCGCAAGCCGCTGGAATTCGGCAGCAAGGACGATTTCCAGCTGCACCAGGCGCTGAACCACCTGAAAGGCTTGCCGGTGCAGCTGGCCAAGGCGGAACCGGTGGTGGTGCAGGCCGACGTCAAGAAAGAACAGAAAAAGTAGGCAATGCGAGGGCAGACCCGCCGGGTCTGACTCCATCCAGCGGGGGCGCCATGCCCCCGTTATCCCGTCCACGCGACAAAAATCCGTCTTGCGCCACACATCGCCCTCCCCCGCAACACGAAACTCTCTACAGTCGAGCACGTTTGTGTAAAATTTGCTTCACTTATCGGCATCGCGCCGATTGCCAAATTTGAAAGTTTAACCATGAAACAAGTCGTCATCAGCGGTACCGGCCTGTACACGCCGCCATTTTCGATCTCCAACGAAGAACTGGTCGCCTGCTTCAACGCCTACGCGGAAAAGTTCAATGCCGACAATGCCGACGCGATCGCCGCGGGCACGGTGACGGCGCTGGAACTGTCGAGCGTGGCCTTCATCGAAAAGGCGTCCGGCATCAAGTCGCGCTTCGTCATGGAAAAGGACGGCATCCTCGATCCGGCCCGCATGGTCTCGCGCATCCCGGAACGGGGCGATGACGAACTGTCCCTGCAGGCGGAAATGGCCGTCGCCGCCGCCCGCGACGCGCTGGCGCGCGCCGGCCGCACGCCGGCCGACATCGACATGGTGCTCGTCGCCTGCAGCAACATGCAGCGCGCCTACCCGGCTATGGCCGTAGAAGTGCAGGATGCGCTGGGCATCGATGGCTATGGTTTTGACATGAACGTAGCGTGCTCGTCGGCCACCTTCGGCATCCAGCAAGCCGTGGCCGCCGTGCAAAGCGGCCAGGCGCGCGCCGTGCTGGTCTTGAATCCCGAAATCACCAGCGGCCACCTGAACTGGCGCGACCGCGACAGCCATTTCATTTTCGGCGACGCCTGCACGGCCATCATCGTGGAAGCGAAAGACACGGCCGTCTCCACGCACCAGTTCGAGATCATCGGCACGGAACTCAAAACGCGCTTCTCTAACGCCATCCGCAACAATTTCGGCTTCCTCAACCGTTTTGACGAGTCCGGCGTGGGCAAGGCCGACAAATTGTTCCGCCAGCAAGGCCGCAAGGTCTTCAAGGAAGTGTGCCCGATGGCGGCCGAGATGATCAAGGCGACCTTGGCCAAGGCCGGCGTGGAAGTGGCGCAAGTCTCCCGCTACTGGCTGCACCAGGCTAACCTGAACATGAATCTGCTGATCGCGCGCCTGATCCTGGGCCGCGACGCGCAAGAGAACCAAGCGCCCGTCATCCTCGACACCTACGCGAATACATCGTCGGCCGGTTCCATCATCGCCTTCCATAAATATCAGGATGACATGGCGGCGGGTGCCACGGGCGTCATCTGCTCGTTCGGCGCCGGCTATTCCATCGGCTGCGTGATCGTGCGCAAGGTCTGAGCGCATCGGCATAGAATCGCCTGATTCATTGAATTAGGCGCAGTTCATGGTGAATTGGCATCAATTCGCGGCTACCTGGACGAAGATGTGGCACAAGTTTTTTACAAAAAAAGCGGCAGGATAGTTCCAGCCGCAGCTTTGTTGCGTTTATACTTAGCCCCTGAGCAACATCTTTTTCCATCCGCACGCTGCCATAAGGAACCCACCCCGCATGCCCCATGACATCAGTCTGATCACCACCATCGCCGCCGCCCTCGGGTTCGGCCTCATCTTCGGCTTCATTGCCGCGCGCCTGAAACTGCCGGCCCTGGTCGGCTATCTGGCCGCCGGCATCATCATCGGACCGGCCACGCCCGGTTTTGTAGCGGATGCGGAAATAGCCGGGCAATTGGCGGAAATCGGGGTGATGCTGATGATGTTCGGCGTCGGCCTGCACTTTTCCATCGAGGATTTATGGGACGTGCGCAAGATCGCCCTGCCTGGCGCCATCCTGCAGATCGCCGTCGCCACGGCGATGGGCATGGGCCTGGCCCACTGGTGGGGCTGGAGCCTCGGCGGCGGACTGATCTTCGGCCTGGCCCTGTCCGTGGCCAGTACCGTGGTGCTGCTGCGCGCGCTGGAAGAACGGGGCATCCTCGATTCGCTCAATGGCCGCATCGCCGTCGGCTGGCTGGTGGTGGAAGACCTCGTCACCGTGCTGGTGCTCGTGCTGCTGCCGGCGTTTGCCAGTGTGCTGGGCGGCAAGGCCGCGCCCGATGCCGAGGCCGTCAGCCTGTGGCACACCCTGGCCGTGACCTTGGGACAAGTGGCCGGTTTCATCATCTTCATGCTGGTCGTCGGCCGCAAGCTGTTCCCGTGGATCCTGTGGCAGGTGGCGCGCACCGGTTCGCGCGAACTGTTCACCCTGTGCGTGATCGCCGCCGCCGTCGGCATCGCCTACGCGTCGACCAAGCTGTTCGGCGTGTCCTTCGCGCTGGGCGCCTTCTTCGCCGGCATGGTGCTGCGCGAGTCCGAACTGAGCCACCGCGCCGCGGAAGAGTCCCTGCCCCTGCGCGACGCCTTTGCCGTGCTGTTCTTCGTCTCCGTCGGCATGCTGTTCGAGCCGACCATCCTCATCGACAAGCCCCTGCAGGTGCTGGCCGTGTGCGCCATCATTATCTTCGGCAAGTCGATCGCCGCCTTCCTGCTGGTGATGGCCCTGCGCTATCCGCCCAAGACGGCCATCATCGTCTCGGCCAGCCTGGCGCAGATCGGTGAATTCTCGTTCATCCTGGCCGCCCTGGGCCTGTCGCTGGGCCTGATGCCGCAGGAAGGGCAAAGCCTGATCCTGGCCGGCGCCATCCTCTCCATCGCCCTCAACCCGCTCGTCTTCAGCATGGCCAAGCCGCTGCTGCGCGTGATCGGCAACAGCGATTTCGCGCGCAAGTTCGAGCGCACCACCGACCCGCTGGCCGAGCTGCCGATGACGGTGCCGCAGGAAAAGCTGTCGGGGCAGATCGTCCTCGTCGGCTATGGCCGCGTGGGCCGGCGCATCGCCGCCGCCCTGATGGAGCGGGGCATCCACTTCGTCGTAGCCGAGGAAAACCGCGAAATCGTCGACCAGTTGCGCAAGCAGGGCATCCCGGCCGTGGCCGGCAATGCGGGCGAACCGGCCGTCTTGATCCAGGCGCACATCACGCATGCCACCATGCTCGTCATCGCCACGCCGGACACCTTCCACGTGCGCGCCATGATCGAGACGGCGCGCGCGCTCAACCCCACCATCATGACGGTGGTGCGCACGCACAGCGAGGAAGAGGCGGAATTGCTGCGCGCGGAAAACGCCGGCAAGGTCTTCATCGGCGAACACGAACTGGCCAATGGCATGGCCGAACACGTGCTGCAGAGTTTTGATGCGGCCAGGAAGGGGCATGGCGGGCATTAATCCAGCGCCAGCGCCCTTTCCGTACAACAAGCCTGCCCGCCACCCAGCCGGCAGGCTTTCTTTTTGGCTCTGTCCTCGACAAGTAGGGGAACTCACAGTATGGCTGAGGTCTAACCGAGTGGACCAGCCAGATGGGAGCACCTCATGCAAGCCGCAGAATGGAAACGTTTTATTGCCCAGTTTGCCAATCTGAGTCAACGCCAGCGTCTGGCGGGTATCGCCTTGCTGCATGGCGCCGCATCGCCGGATGCCGCCGTGGCATTGGTCGAAAGCGTGGCCCGGCAGCGTTTGCACTGCCCCGCCTGCCAATCCACACACTGTCACCGCCATGGCCACGCCCACGGGCTGCAGCGCTACCGCTGCGTACCGTGCGGGCGCACCTTCAATGCGCTCACCGGCACGCCGCTGGCCCGCTTGCGCCACAAGGGACGCTGGCTGGCGTATGCCGATTGCCTGCTGGCATCCGATTCCGTGCGCCAGGCAGCGCGCCAGCTGGGCGTGCACCGCAACACCACCTTCCGCTGGCGCCACCGGTTTTTAGCCCTGGCAAAAACGGACCGGCCGCATTGCCTGCATGGCATCGCCGAGGCCGACGAACTGTATGTGCTGGAATCGCAAAAGGGTGCGCGGCATCTGATGCGTCCGGCGCGTCGCCGGGGCGGCCATGCCCGCCAGCGCGGCATTTCTAGTGAGCAAGTCTGCATCCTCGTGGCGCGCGACCGCACGGGACAGACCCTGGCTTTCGTCACAGGACAAGGCGCACTGACCACGGCGCAGTTGCACGACTGTTTGTCTCCCGTCATCGACAAGGATGTCTTGCTGGTAACGGACGGCCATGCTGCTTACCGGGCCTTCGCGCGCGCTGCGGGCATCAGCCACCATACCGTCAACTTGCGCGCCGGCATCCGCGTGCGGGGCGCCGTCCACGTGCAGAACGTCAACGCCTATCACAGCCGCCTGCGGGAATGGCTGCGGCCCTTTCACGGCGTGGCCACGCGCTACCTGCCGAACTACCTGGGATGGCGCTGGATACTCGATGCCGGGCGCATCCGCTCGCCAGAAACCTTATTGAAGGCAACGTTGGGAGCGTTCCCACACTTGATGGTGACATAGCCTTCTTTTTACAAACTGGCGGCTAGCTCCGCCCCTTCCCGTATCGCCCGCTTGGCATCGAGCTCCGCCGCCAGCGCGGCGCCGCCGATTTTATGGAAGCGGGGACCGCCCGCCTGCAGGGGCTTGCCATCCTTGTCCGTTTCCGGCATGAGTTCCGTCAGGCTGTCCTGGCCCGCGCAGATGACGACGTTGTCCACGGCCAGCAGGCGCTGCTCGCCGCCCACGGTGATGTGCAGGCCCTGGTCGTCGATCCTGTCATAGCTCACGCCGGCCAGCATGGCCACGCCGTTCCTCGCCAGCGCCGCCCGGTGCACCCAGCCCGACGTCTTGCCCAGGCCCGCCCCCACCTTCGATGTCTTGCGCTGCAGCAGGAAAATCTGCCGCACGGGCGTCGACGCCACGGGCGGCACCAGGCCGCCGCCCGTGGCCGCGTCCAGGTCCACGCCCCACTCGCCCGCCCACGTGGCCACGGGCTGGGGCAGCGGGTGCGCCGGGTCGTGCAGTAAATATTCGCCCACGTCAAAGCCGATGCCGCCCGCGCCGATGATGGCCACGCGCGCGCCGACAGGCTTCTTCTCCTGCAGCACATCCAGGTAGGACAGCACTTTCGGGTGGTCGATGCCGGGAATGGCCGGCATGCGCACCTTGATGCCGGTGGCGATGATGACGTCGTCATAGCCGCCGGCCAGCAACTGCTCGCGCGTGACGCGCTGGCCCAGGCGCAGCTTGATCTGCGACAAGGCGATGCGGCGGGCAAAATAGCGGATGGTTTCCGTGAATTCTTCCTTGCCCGGTATCTGCATGGCCACCTTGAACTGGCCGCCCACGCTGTCGCTGCTGTCGAACAGGGTCACCTGGTGCCCGCATTCGGCCGCCACGGTGGCGGCGGACAGGCCCGCCGGCCCCGCGCCGACGACGGCCACGCGGCGCGGCACGGCCTTTTTCACGTAGACGAGTTCCGTTTCATGGCAGGCGCGCGGGTTGACGAGGCAGCTGGCCCGCTGGTTGGCAAAGGTGTGGTCCAGGCACGCCTGGTTGCAGCCGATACAGGTATTGATCTCGTCGGCGCGGCCCGCGGCCGCCTTGGCGACGAAGTCAGGGTCGGCCAGGAAGGGCCGCGCCATCGACACCAGGTCGCAGTCGCCCCGCTCCAGGATGGCGTTGGCCTCGTGCGGCATGTTGATGCGGTTCGAAGCCACCACGGGAATCGTCACTTCGCGGCGCAGCCGGCCCGCCACGCTCGCAAAGGCGGCGCGCGGCACGGAAGTGACGATGGTGGGGACTCTTGCTTCATGCCAGCCGTAGCCCGTGTTGAGGATCGTCACGCCCGCCTGTTCCAGGGCCTTGGCCACCGTCACCACGTCGTCCCAGGTATTGCCGCCCTCGACCAGGTCGAGCAGCGAATGGCGGTACATGATGATGAAGTCGGGGCCGACGGCGGCGCGGATGCGGCGCACGATCTCCACGGGCAGGCGCATGCGGTTCTCGATGCTGCCGCCCCAGCGGTCCTGGCGCAGATTCGTGCGCGCGCACAGGAACTGATTCAATAAGTATCCTTCGCTGCCCATCACTTCGATGCCGTCATAGCCAGCCTTGCGCGCCAGGCGCGCGCAGCGCACGTAGTCGCAGATGGTGCGCTCTATGCCCCGTTCCGTCAGGGGACGGGGGCGGAAGGGCGAGATCGGCGATTTCTTGGCCGACGCCGAGACGACGAAGGGCTGGTAGCCATAGCGGCCCGCATGCAGGATCTGCATGACGATCTTGCCGCCCTCTTCGTGCACGGCGCGCGTCACCTTGCGGTGGTTCGGCACGTCGCCGAGGAAGTTCAGGGTGCCGCCAAACGGCAGCAGCCAGCCCTGGCGGTTCGGCGAGATGCCGCCCGTGACGATCAGCCCCACGCCGCCCCGTGCCCGCTCGCGGTAAAACGCGGCCAGCTTGCCATAATGATAAAAACGGTCTTCCAGCCCCGTATGCATGGACCCCATGATGACGCGGTTGCGTAAGGTGGTGAAGCCCAGGTCGAGCGGGGCCAGCAGGTGGGGATAGGCAGTCATGGTGATCGGTCCGATAGAAGGTGGTATGCAAGCCGTACGGTAACAAGCATTGCGGGCCGCCGCAGCGACTTTCTCTAGACCGGGGGTTCTAAATCGGCCTGCGCGCGGGGGCTGCTGGCGCGCGCAGCTTGTGCCGGGCGCAAGTTTCCCGTAGGCTAGGTGCCATGACGCGACTCTTTCTCTGCCTGCTGATGCTGTGCGCCGTCGCCACCCCGGTGGCCGTCTCGGCGCAGGCGCAGGCGCCCCGCCTGGACAAGCTGAAGGTCGACGTCAAGCGCATCGAGGTCGACGGGCAGCGCATGTATGAAGTCGATGCCAGCGGCAGCGTGCTGGCGCCGCCGGCCTCCGTGTGGAAGACCCTCACCACCTACGAACGCATGAGCGAATTCGTGCCCGACCTCAGTTCCTGCCGCGTGCTGTCGCGCAACGGCAACGAAGTCATCATCGAACAGCAGGGCATGGCGCGCTTCCTGTTCATGAACCACGCCATCCACCTGGTGGTGCGGGCCCTGGAAACGCCGCCCACGGCCATCGACATCGACCTCATTTCCGGCGACATGCGGCACTACGAATCGCGCTGGAACCTGTATCCCGTGCCCGAGACGGGCGGCACGCGCATCGTCTTTTCCAGCCGGCTGATGCCGGGCTTTTACGTGCCCGGCATGCTGGGCACGGCCATGATACGCGGCGATATCGAGCGCATGATGGCGGCCGTGCTGGCACGCATCGACAGCCAGCACGCCGACAAGGCCGGATAAATCAAGCCAGATACGTGTCGCGGTCGCGGATTTCCGCGAAGTTTTCCAGGCTGCCCAGCTTTACCGTGACGGGATTGAGGCTGGCCTGCGGCTGCATCGAGCGCCAGGCGAACAGCCATTCCTGTTCAACCGCTTCGGCGCGCGTCTTGGTGAAGGCGGCGCCCAGGGCGGCGCGCTGGCCGTATTCGACGACGCCGTCGATGCCGGCCCAACTGGGCAGGGTGCGCTGCACGGCGCGGTGCAGGCGCTCGCCGAATTCTTCCGTATTGTGGATGATCAAACAGGCGTCGGCAGGGGCGAACACATCGAACAGTTTCTTGTCCCACACCTGGGAAAAGCTGAGGGTCAGGCAATTGCCCGCCGGCGTCAGGCGGAACTGGCCCAGGCTCAGCGCCAGTTCGAGTTCGCTGCGCTGGCCGTAGCGGTGCAGGGTGGGAGGGCGTTGGTAATCGTGCATACGTGACTCGTTCTTCAATAGTAGGGTAAACCGGCGCGGCCGCTCAACGGGGCGGGCGGATGTGGCGCCGGATGCGCTGGGCCGTGGCGGCCAGGTAAATTTCGCGCAATAAATAAATAAAACAGCCGATCAGGCACAGCACGGCCAGCACGAAGAAGGCGGCGATGTACTTGTCCAGGGTCAGGTTCAGTATATCGCCCAAAAACAGCATGGCGATGATGACACAGACGAAGAAACCGCAGGCCGTGCTGAGGGAAATCGAATAATTGATCAGATGGGTGCGCTTATACAGGGTATCTAGCTCATCCATATAGAAATCGTTGTAGCCGATGTCGAGCCGGTCTTCCAGCACGCGCGTGCGGTCGATGATGCGCCCCAGGCGGTTGGTCAGCACCACCAGCATGGTGCCGATACCGGTCAACAGGAAAACCGGCGCGATCGCCAGCTGGATGATATGGCCGATGTCGCCGATCTGTATGTTCATGGATAAAAAGTCGTGGGTTCACACCGGCGCCCGACCGTGGCGCCAGTACAGGCCATAGTGTAGCAGGTGGCACATGCCGGCTGGCCACTTTGCCGCCAGGCATGGTGGCCTTTCATGCGAAGCCGCGCCCCGGCACGAAACGCTCGGTGGCGCGCACCAGCGCCGAGGCGATGCCGTGCTCCAACGCGCCATGGCCCGCATCGGGGATCATTTCCAGCTGCGCGCCGGGCCAGGCCTGCTGCAGGCGATACGCCGACAGGGGCGGGCAGATGGCGTCGTAGCGCCCTTGAACGATGACTGCCGGCAAGTGCGCGATGCGTGCCATGTTGCGTATCAGCTGGTCTTCCTCGAAGAAACCCAGGTTGGCCATGTAATGCGATTCGAGCCGGCCCACGCCCAGGTCCAGCGCGTCGTTCGGCGCATCGTCCGGCTGCGGCATCAGGTACACGCGGCGGCCCTCGAAGCGGCTCCAGGCGCGCGCGGCCGGCCAGTACACGGCGGGATCGCTGCTGAGGATGCGTTTCGCATAGGCCGCCAGCAGGTCGCCCCGTTCCTCGGGCGGGATGAGGGCGGCGAATTCCGCGTGCAGCTCCGGATAAAACCAGCGCACGCCGTCGATGAACCAGTCGATTTCCGCCTGCGTGCACAAGAAAATACCGCGCAGCACGAAACCGAGACAGGCTGCCGGGTGCGCCTGGCCGTACGCCAGCGCCAGGGTCGAGCCCCACGAGCCGCCGAACACCAGCCACTGGTCGATGCCGAACTGGGCGCGCAGGCGTTCGATGTCGGCGATCAGCAGCTGCGTCGTGTTGTTGCGCCATTCGCCCAGCGGCGTGGACTTGCCGGCGCCGCGCTGGTCGAACAGGATCACGCGGTAGCGCAGGGGGTCGAAGAAGCGGCGGTGCTGCGGCGACAGGCCCGCGCCGGGGCCGCCATGCAGGAACAGCACGGGGATGCCGTCGGGGTTGCCGCACTCTTCCCAATAGATGGTGTGCAGGTCATCGACGGCCAGCATGCCGTGCCGGTTCGGCGTCAGGGCGGGAAACAGGGGCGACAGGGAGTCTGGCATGGCGGTCCTCGTGAGCGGTCAGGGTTCGGGCAGTCCGCCAGGCAGCCTTGCCTGGCAACTGCCCCAATTATAGTGCGCCCCCGTCGCCTCAGGCCAGCAGCAGGGGCAGGCGGTTCGACGACTTGATTTCGCGCATCGACAGGCTGGACTGGATCTCCGCCACGCCGGGCAGGCGGCGCAAGACCGTCGAGACGAATTCGCCATACGCTTCCAGGTCGCGCGCCACCACTTGCAGGAAATAATCGGCTTCGCCCGCCACATTGTGGCAGGACAAAATCTCGGGAATCGTGGCGATGGCATGCTCGAACTGCGACGGCTGCTCGCCGCCATGGTTGGCAAACACGACGCGCACGAAGGCAACGAGGCCGATACCCAGCTTCTTGCGGTTGAGCAAAGCCTGGTAGCCGGTGATGAAGCCCTCCTCTTCCAGGCGGCGCAAACGGCGCCAGACGGGGGTTTCACTGAGCTTCAAGCGCTCGGCCAGGCGCGCGTTGGACAGCCGTCCTTCATCCTGCAACAGCCGCAGAATCTGCAAATCGGTGGCATCGAGGCTAACTTCTGAAATTTTCATCTAATTTTTGTTTTTATAGGAGTGGAATCTACCCGAATACTAGGGCATGGGAGGCAGGAAAAGCAAGCACATTTCATCTCAGCAAGAACATAATGGGGCCCGGCGAGCAGGCGGCACACGCCGTTGCTCCCGCCCTTACTCTACGCCGTTACCGAGCCGCGCCATGTCTGATTCTACCTTCCTGATGTACCTGCTGGCATTGGCCGGCGCGTTTTTATTGCCTGGCCCCGACATGGCGCTGGTGCTGGCCACGGGCGCCGCGCGCGGCGTGGCGACGGCGCTGGTGACGGCGCTGGGCATCGCCGGTGCGCGCGCCGTGCACGTGGCGCTGTCGGGCGCGGGCCTGGCCGCGCTGATGGTGACGCATCCACAAGCGCTGCAATGGGTGAAATGGGCAGGCGCCGCCTATCTGCTGTACCTGGCCCTGCGCCTGCTGCAGTCGGCCCTGTCGCACAAGACGGCGCCGGAAGCGGCGGCGCCTGCCACGGCCCACAGCGCCCGCGCCAGCCTGGTGCGGGGCTTCCTGACCAACTTGCTCAATCCCAAGGCCCTGCTGTTTTGCAGCATGTTCCTGCCGCAATTCGTCGTCGGCACGCAGAGTGTCGGCATGCAATACCTGCGCCTGGGCGCCATCCTCGTGCTGGTGGGCCTGCTGTTCGATGCCGTGTACGCCATCGCCGCGGCCCGCCTGGCGCGCCGCCTGCGCGGCAAACCCTCGCCTTACGGCAAGTTCGTGCTGCCCACCGTCTTCGTGCTGCTGGCCGGACGGCTGGTGCTGGGCTGAGCAGCGGCCACGCCGCCGTCGAAGAAGGCCGGATAGTCGCGCAGCAAGCCCTGTTCCAGCCGGTTCACGCCAGCAAACAGGCGGTGCGCGGGCACCAGCGCCCGGCCCGCGTCCCAGCTGCGCCAGGCGTTGGGCATGTCGAATTGCGCATACAGGGCGTCGCCCAGATCCTTGTACGCGCCCGTCAGGCGGGGCCGGGCCTGCAGCACCTGCAGGTACAGGGCCGTCGCTGCGGGCCACTGTCCCAGCTTGCCGCGCAGGTTGGCTTCGAACACTTGCAGCACGGGCTGCTGCCCGCCCGCCTGGGCGCGCAGGGCTTGCACGCTCGCCAGCCCCGCCCCGATGGCGTCCTGGTCCTTGGCCGACAGCGCGCGCAGCAACTGGTGCGCGGGTTCGCACGTTTCCAGCGCCAGCCGCTGTTCGCGCGACAGCTGGTCCACCAGCGCCCCCGTCGACAGGTTATCTTCCAACATCAGCAAGAAGGCCTGGAACGGTTGCTGGGCGGCAAAAAGCCGCTCCGCTTCCGCCCGCAGCGCCAGGTGCAGCTGCGCATCAAGCGGCGCCAGGCGGGCCGCCTGCGCCAGCACGCGCTCCAGTTCGGGGGCGCCGGCCGCCACCGGGCGCGGCCGGTAGGCGGCGAGGGAAAAGTCGTCAGGCGCATCGGTGCGCACCTGGCTCACGCGGAAGCGGCGCGTGACACTGCCGGCCACATCCTGATAATGCAGGGTGAAGTCGGCTGGAATCTGCTTGCCACCGGCCAGCATGGCCAGCACCAGCGGATGGCCGCCCCAGGTGTAACGCAGGAACTGGGCAAAGGCCCGGGCGTCGTCGTCGCTGACGGGCGTGCCGGCGATGCCGAGGCGCAGCAGGGGCTGCTTGTCCAGCGACCACAGCACGGCGCCATCGAGCACGTTCGGCAGCAGCGGGCCGCGCCGCCGGCCGGCCGACACGGATAATGCCTGTTCCTCGTACACGGGCGGCGTCGCCTGCAGCGCCACGCCGCCGGCCTGCAGGGCGCCGGCGATGCCTTGCCGCTGCCGCAGCTCGGCAGCGCGGAAGCCGACGGTGTCGAACAGGGAATAGGCGTCATAGGTCGCCGCCGCCGTGTCGATGACGTAGCGCCGGCGCGCGGCAAAGTCGAGCACGGACAGCTGCTGGCCTTCGCGCACGCGGATGCCGTGCGGCCCCAGCACGACGTCGCTGCCGGTGCTAGCCGTGGCGGGCAGGCTGCTGCTCGCGCCCGGCTTGATGACCCTGTCGGTATCGACCGTGACGTGAAACGCGACACTGGCCTGTGCCGCGGCGGCGGCCAGGAAGAGCACGGCGGCCAGGCTGGCGCGGCGCAGGGCGGGAACAGGAGGCATGGCAGAAAGGAAAGGGAAAGCGCCGATTCTAAGGCATGGCGCGCGCTTTTCCCGTTTTGCTTGCCGGCATAAAAAAGACAGCCGCAGCTGTCTTTTTGTTTTACCTCAACAACGCTTACGACATGTGCTGGCCGCCGTTGATGGAGATGTTGGCGCCCGTGACGAACGCCGCTTCATCGGAAGCCAGGTAGGCCACCAGGCCGGCCACTTCTTCCGGCTTGCCCAGGCGCGCCATCGGAATTTGCGGGATAATTTTGCTGTCGAGCACTTCCTGTGGAATCGCCATGACCATCTTGGTGCCGATGTAGCCGGGCGAGATGGTGTTGACGGTGACGTTCTTGCGCGCCACTTCCAGCGCCAGCGACTTGGTGAAGCCGTGCATGCCCGCCTTCGCGGCCGAATAGTTGGTCTGGCCGAAGGCGCCCTTCTGGCCGTTCACGGACGAGATGTTGATGATGCGGCCCCAGCCCCGTTCCACCATGCCGTCGCAGACGGGCTTGGTCATGTTGAAGACGGAATCGAGGTTGGTGCTCATCACGGCATCCCAGTTCGTCTTGTCCATCTTCTTGAACGTCATGTCGCGCGTGATGCCGGCGTTATTCACCAGCACGTCGACGGGACCGATGTCCTTTTCCACGGCCGCCACGCAGGCGGCGGCCGAATCGTAGTCGGCCACGTCGCACGGATAGGCCTTGAAGTCATAACCCATGTCCTTCGTCGTCGCCAGCCAGTCGGCGACCTTCGGATTGCCCGGGGAATAGGTCGTCACCACGCGATAGCCGAGCGCCGCCAGCTTGAAACACACCGCTTCGCCCAGACCGCCCATGCCACCAGTTACCAATGCAACTCTTGCCATTTTCATCCCCTCAGTGTCGTTCTATTGCTAAAAAGTTAATTATTTTGCGAAAGCAACCCAGTTCCGCCGAGAATTACAGCGGCGTACCGCACCGTACCCAAGCGTAGCGAGCGGCGATGATTTGTGGCTAAGAAGCGCAACCGTGTTTCAACACGGCGAGCATCGCAGGCCGCAAAGCGCGCCGCGCCGTAGCTTGGGGGCGGTGCCAGCTACTTAGTCGCGTTCGATGGCCAGGGCCACGCCCATGCCGCCGCCGATGCACAGTGCGGCCAGGCCTTTCTTGGCGTCGCGGCGTATCATTTCGTGGATCAGGGTGACCAGGATGCGCGCGCCGGACGCGCCGATCGGGTGGCCGATGGCAATCGCGCCGCCGTTCACGTTGATCTTGCTGGTATCCCAGCCCATTTCCTTGTTGACGGCAATCGCCTGCGCGGCAAACGCTTCATTAATTTCCATCAAGTCCAGTTCTTCATGCGTCCAGCCGGCCTTTTTCAGGCACAGGCGCGAGGCCGAGACGGGGCCCATGCCCATGACGGCCGGGTCCAGGCCCGACGAGGCGTAGGCCTTGATGCGTGCCAGCGGCTTCAAGCCCAGTTCCTTCGCTTGCGAGGCGGACATCATGATGACGGCGGCGGCGCCGTCGTTCAGGCCGGAAGCATTGCCCGCCGTGACGGTACCGTCCTTGGCAAACGCGGGGCGCAGGCCGGCCAGCGATTCCAGGGTCGAACCAGGCTTGATGTATTCGTCGCTGTCGAAGACGACGGTGCCTTTCTTGCTGGTGATTTCCAGCGGCAGGATTTCATCCTTGAACTTGCCCGCCTTGTGCGCCGCTTCCGCCTTCAGCTGCGACTGCAGGGCGAATTCATCCTGCTCGGCGCGCGTCACTTCGTATTTCTTGGCGACGTTTTCCGCCGTGATGCCCATGTGGTACTGGTTGTACACGTCCCACAGGCCGTCGACGATCATGGTGTCGATCATCTTGAAGTCGCCCATGCGGAAACCGTCGCGCGAACCGTTCATCGCGTGCGGCGAGGCGCTCATGTTTTCCTGGCCGCCGGCGATGATGATGTTGGCGTCGCCGCACTTGATCGCCTGCGCCGCCAGGTGCGTGGCCTTCAGGCCGCTGCCGCAGACTTTATTGATGGTGAAAGCAGGTATGCTGCTCGGCAAGCCGGCCTTGATGACGGCCTGGCGCGCGGCGTTCTGGCCGACGGCAGCCGTCAGCACCTGGCCCAGGATGGCTTCGCCGATCAGGTTCGGGTCGATGCCGGTTTGCGCCAGCAAGCCCTTGATTACATGTGCGCCCAGTTCGGACGCAGGAATCTTGGCCAGACTGCCACCGAATTTGCCGACTGCGGTACGGCCGGCGGCCACGATTACGACATCATCCATTTATTTCTCCGATATGCAGGCCACGAGGGCCAAGGTCAAGGTGCTAAAACAATCCAATGAATCCGCGAAGACACAGCAGGCTGTGTTTCATTCTAGCGTGGCAGGTGCCACAGTTCCAGCGCCGCACCGCAGGCGGCAACGATGTCTGCCTGCCCTGCGGTGGCGGCGGGCGGCCTGGCGCGGCGGATAGCCGCAGCCCGGGCCGCGACGCGCTTACGTCCGGCTTGCCGGACGCGTGTGTTTATTTTTATCATACCCTTCATCGGCAGCGCCGAAAGGGGTTTTTAGAAAATTATTGAAGGGAATAATCAGGGGTACGGGGGTTTGCTTTACCACCTGCAATAGCTCATCCATTTTTTGACGCGATGCAGCAAACTCACCCTTTGTCACGCTGGCAAATTTCTCCTGGGTTTCTTGAGCAACATCCTTTGCCTGACGGCCATAGGCACCGATGCGTTCCATGGCCAGCTGCGACTGCGTGCGCGACAATTGCAGCAAGGCTTGCGGGTCTTTCGCCGACAGCAGCTGATTGCCCGCTACCGTAGCGGCAGCCAGCGCCGTGCGGGCCGCATCGATCTGCAAGTCGAGCACGCTGGCGCCGCTGTCGAACGCCGCCTGCGCATACGCCTGCGCACTGATCCATTGCGCTTCCACCACGGCCTTGCCGGCCAGTGCCCATTGCTCGGAAAATGAAAACATTTCGTTCCTCCCCAATTTGAAGGCGGTGCCATGTTGCGCCGCACAGTACTCCACTGTAAGCGGCGGTTCCTTGCTAAACCTTGATATTTATCAAGCTTTTCTGTTGGTTTGTTGCCGACTCGCGTGGCTCAGGACAGCAACTTGATACCATCGAGCGTAGCGGCGCACTGTTCCCGTATCACGCTGACGAAATCGCGCACATACGCCTTGTCCTGCAGGTGGTCGGGCACGGACACATACAGGTCGCTCCACAAGCCGTGCTCGCCCACGGGGCGCGCCACCACATAATCGTAATCCACGTAATTCTTGATGGCCCAGTTCGGCAAGGCGGCGATGCCGCGCCGGCTCGCCACCAGCTGCAGCACGGCCACCGTCAATTCCGCCGTGCGGCGCTCGAACTGGATGCCGGCGGGGCGCAGCACTTCACGGATCAGGTCGATGCGCTCTTCCGGCACGGGATAGGTGATCAGCGTCTCGCCCGTGAAGTCGGCCGCCGCCAGCCGCCGCTGCGCCTGCAGCCGGTGCTTCTGCGCCATCACCACCAGCATTTCAAAGCGGAACAGGGGAAACACGGTGAAATCGGGGCCGTACGGCGAGCCGATCACGAGATCCGCCTCGCCCGAGCGCAGCAAGTCCGCCGGCTCGCTGTGAAAGCCGGACACCAGATCGATCTCCACTTCCGGCCAGCGCTGGCGGAACGCATCCATGACAGGCATGAGCCAGTCGAAACAGGTATGGCATTCCAGCGCCACGCGCAACTGCCCCTTGTCGCCCTGCGACAGGCGCGCCACGTCGCGCTCGGCCAGCTCGATCTCGGGCAAGAGCTTGTCGGCCAGCTCCAGCAGGCGGCTGCCCGTGGCCGTGAAGGCGATGGGCATGGACTTGCGCTCGAACAAGGGCGCGTGATAGCGCTCTTCCAGCAGGCGGATCTGGTGCGACAGCGCCGACTGGGTCAGGTTGAGCAGCTGCGCGGCGCGCACCAGGCTGCCGGACGAACGCAAGGCACTCAGGGTGCGCAGGTGGCGGATTTCTAGCATCGGGGCAGGAAGAGATGGACGTGAATTATTTTCATGTTATTCGGCAAAATGTTTCGTTTTGATTATAGACCAGATTGCCGCACACTCTAGCGCATCCACATTAAATCTCGATGACATCATGACCATCCACACGCATATTCTTGGTTTTCCCCGCATCGGCGCCGCGCGCGAACTGAAATCGGCGCTGGAAAGCCACTGGCGCGGCGACCTGTCCGAGGCGGCATTGGAAGCCACGGGGCAACAATTGCGCGCACGCCACTGGGCGCAGCAGCGCGACGCCGGCCTCGACTACGTCACCGTGGGCGACTTCGCCTTTTACGACCAGGTGGCCAGCCATATCCAGCTGCTGGGCTGCGAACCGGCCCGTTTCCAGTTGGATGCGCAGCAATCGCCCCTGTCGCGCTACTTCACCATGGCGCGCGGCGCGGACACGCACACAGCCCACGCCGGCTGCAGCCACGGCCACCCTGCGCAGGACGCCAGCGACCACGCGCTGGAAATGACCAAGTGGTTTGACACGAATTACCATTACCTGGTGCCCGAATGGTCGCCGCTGACGCGCTTCTCGCTGGCTTGCGAGCGCCTGTTCGACGAAGTGGCCGAGGCGCAGGCGCTGGGCCACCGGGTCAAGGCGGCCCTCATCGGTCCCCTCACCTTCCTGTGGCTGGGCAAGGAAAAGACGCCTGGTTTCGACCGCCTGGCCCTGCTGGAACAATTGCTGCCCGTGTACGGCGCCCTGCTCGACCGGCTGAAGCGGCAGGGCGTGGCCTGGGTGCAGGTCGACGAGCCCATCCTGGGCCTGGACTTGCCCAGCGCGTGGCGCAACGCCTTTGAAAGCACCTACTGGCAGCTGAACCAGGTGGGCGTGAATATCCTGCTGGCCACGTATTTCTCGCCGCTGGAAGAAAACCTCAGCCTGGCTTGCCGCCTGCCCGTGGCCGGCCTGCACGTGGACGGCATCCGCGCGCCGCACGAACTGGTCAGCGTCACGGACTGGCTGCCCGCGCATAAAGTCTTGTCGATCGGCATCGTCGATGGGCGCAATGTCTGGCGCACCGACCTCGACGCGGCCCTGGCCGTGCTGCAACCGCTGGCGGCCAGGCGCAACGGCCACCTGTGGCTGGCGCCGTCGTGCTCTTTGCTGCACGTGCCGTTCAGCCTGGAAGGGGAAACGGTGCTCGACGGGGAAATCCGGAGCTGGCTGGCGTTTGCCACGGAAAAGCTGGAAGAACTTTCCCTGCTGAAGGGGGCGCTCACCGGCCAGCCCGACACGGCGGGCCTGGCCGTTTCGCGCCTGGCCATCGCCGGTCGCCGCGCCAGCGCCCGCGTGCACCGGGCGCCCGTGGCGCAGCGCCTGCAGGCGCTGTCGCCCACCGCCGACCGCCGCGATTCCAGCTTCCCCCAGCGCCAGGCCGTGCAGCGCGCCCGCCTGCAACTGCCCGCTTTCCCCACGACCACCATCGGCTCCTTCCCGCAAACGGCGGCCATCCGCGCCGCCCGCGCCAGCCACAAGCGGGGCGAACTGGCCACCGCCGACTACGCACGACAGATGCGCGCCGAGATCGCCCACGCCGTGGGCCGCCAGGAAGCGCTGGGCCTGGACGTGCTCGTGCATGGCGAGGCGGAGCGCAACGACATGGTGGAATACTTCGGCGAACAGCTCGATGGCTTCGTGTTTACCCGCCTGGGCTGGGTGCAATCGTACGGTTCGCGCTGCGTCAAGCCGCCCATCCTCTACGGCGACGTGTAGCGCCCGGCCGCCATGACGGTCGCCTGGACGGTACACGCGCAAAGCCTGACGCGCAAACCCATGAAAGGCATGCTGACGGGCCCCGTCACCATCCTGCAATGGTCGTTCGTGCGCGACGACCAGCCCCGCGCCAGGACGGCGCTGCAGCTGGCCCTGGCCATCCGCGACGAGGTGGAAGACCTGGAAACGGCCGGCATCGGCATCATCCAGATCGACGAGCCGGCCATCCGCGAAGGCTTGCCCCTGCGCCGCGGCCAGTGGGACGCCTACCTGGACTGGGCCACGCGCGCCTTCCGCATCGCCGCCTCCGTCGTCAGCGACACGACGCAGATCCACACGCACATGTGCTATGCGCAGTTCAACGACATCCTGCCGCAGATCGCCGCCATGGATGCGGACGTGATCACCATCGAGACGAGCCGCTCGGACATGGAACTGCTGGCGGGCTTTGGCGACTTCCAGTACCCGAACGAGATCGGCCCCGGCGTGTACGACATCCACTCGCCGCGCATTCCCACGACCGTCGACATGGTGCGCCTGCTGCAAAAGGCCAGCGCCGTCATCCCGCCGGCCCATTTATGGGTGAATCCGGACTGCGGCCTGAAGACGCGGGGCTGGGCGGAAACGGAAGCGGCCTTGCGCAATATGGTGGCGGCGGCAAAGCAGATGCGCGCCGGCTAAGCGCAGCAGTACCGCCCTGACAGCTGCGCCAATAGTGCCATGGAAAAAACGGGGGCGCCTGCACTGCCGCAGCCGCCCCCGTTTTCTCCCATGCACATACTGTTCTTATAGCAACTTCAGCCAGGACATTGAAAAGCCATGTCAAATAAGTAGGTGATTTGCCAGCCTTTTTTTCCTCGACCGAGATATATGCGGGCATGCTCCTTGCACCACCCGCGGTAATAAGACAGGGCATCCCTGTTGTCAGAAAAATCCCTCCATTGGGTATTCTTTAATGCCGCATCGATTTCGCCGACATCCGGTTCGCCGCTGAGCAGGCATGTTTCCGCAATCACCCCACCGCTTGCGCCTCCACAATCAACAATATACTTGTGCAGTGATGTCCCCTGTATTTTGAGCGCAAGATAGAAATGCTTCGTCGATGGCGCTCTATAGTTCTCCTGGAGTAAAAGTAGGGATATGAAAATTAAAACAAATAAAAATCCGAACATATTCTTTTTCATCGTGCAAAGCCATGCATTTATTGTTGTGCCTGCAGAAGCTAAACCTTCCATTTCAAGCGATGATTTCTTGCGAGGACTTTCCCCCGCCAGATAAGGTGCAGTTGCTTCATTGTTAATGTTATCACAAGCAATCTAGGGTGGAGATGGCGCAGCAGATGGGCGCCGCTTGATCCAGGGACAGCGCCGTCAGGGCGCATTCTCGGCTGCTTTCGGGGCGCCGCCCGTTTTTTTTGACAGGAAGTAGGTGTTGCCCTGCGGAATAGCACGCGCCAGGCCCCTGATGCCGATTTTTTTGCAGTAGAATGCAAGAAATTTACTGCTACCATTGTTGCCGTACGGAACATCTGGCCTGCCGCAGTTTCACCTTGATTAAATGTTTATGTCCAAAAGCCCGTCGCAGAAGCCTATTGAAATCAAGATTTCCACCGTCGTCGCTGTCTCCGCCATCCTGCATAGCGCCGATACGCAGGCACTCGATGCCGCCTTGCACGACATGACAGGAGGCGTAGCGGACTTTTTCGAGGACGACCTGGCCGTGCTGGACGTGGCCGCCCTGCCGTCCGGCAGCACGCCCGTCGACTGGGCCGCGCTGGTGGCCCTGCTGAAAAAATACCGCTTGAATGCCGTGGCCGTGCGCAATGCGCCGGCCGAGATGCACGAGGCCATCCTGGCGCAAGGCCTGAGCCTGGACAGCGGCAAGACGCGCGACGATGCGCCGCCCAAGGATGGCCCGACGGCCGCCGCCCAGTCCGGCGCCGAAGCGCAGGTGATGGTGGTCGACACGCCCGTGCGGGCCGGCCAGCGCATCTATGCGCGCGGCTGCGACCTGATCATCACGGCCGTCGTCAACAATGGCGCCGAAATCATCGCCGACGGCAGCATCCACGTGTATTCCTCGCTGTACGGCCGCGCGCTGGCCGGCGCCTCGGGCAATGCCCAGGCGCGCATCTTCGCGCTGGCCATGGAACCGGAACTGGTCTCGATCGCCGGCGTGTACCGCACGTTCGAGGATGGTTTCCCCCCGGAAATGGCGCGCGGACCCGCGCAAATTCGTTTGGCTGGAGACAGAATCGATATACACTCTGTCAATCCGGTCACTCCCGTGAACCGCTCTTAAGCTGCACAATTCAAGAGATATCTGAAAAGGATTATTTGTGGCAAGAATTATTGTTGTGACGTCCGGCAAGGGCGGTGTCGGCAAGACGACCTCTAGCGCCAGTTTTTCCACTGGCCTGGCCATGCGCGGCCACAAGACAGCCGTGCTCGACTTCGACGTGGGCCTGCGCAACCTCGACCTGATCATGGGTTGCGAGCGCCGCGTCGTCTACGACCTGATCAATGTGATCAATAAAGAGGCGACCCTGAACCAGGCCTTGATCAAGGACAAGCACTGCGACAACCTGTTCATCCTGCCCGCCTCGCAGACGCGCGACAAGGACGCCCTGTCGGAAGAAGGCGTGGAACGCGTGTTGAACGACCTGATCAACATGGGTTTCGAGTTCATCATCTGCGATTCGCCGGCCGGCATCGAGCATGGCGCGCTGATGGCGCTGACATTTGCCGACGAAGCCATCATCGTCACCAACCCGGAAGTATCGTCCGTGCGCGATTCGGACCGCATCCTCGGCATCCTGCAAGCCAAGTCGCGCCGCGCGCAGACGGGCGGCGAACCCGTCAAGGAACACCTCTTGATCACCCGCTACTCGCCGAAACGCGTGGAATCGGATGAAATGCTGTCCTACCAGGACGTGCAGGAAATCCTGCGCATCCCGCTGGTAGGCATCATTCCCGAATCGGAGCAGGTGCTGGCCGCCTCGAACCAGGGCAATCCGGCCATCCATTTCAAGGGCACGGACGTGGCGCAAGCCTATGAAGACGTGGTCTCGCGTTTCCTCGGCGAAGATGTCGAGTTGCGCTTTACCAACTATGAAAAGCCTGGATTACTCCAGCGCATTTTTGGGGCGAAGTGATATGGCCTTGCTTTCTTTCCTGTTCCCCCCCAAGCCGAAGACGGCCACCGCGGCCAAGGAACGCCTGCAGATCATCATCGCCCGCGAACGCAGCGGACGCGATGGTCCGGATTTCCTGCCCGCCCTGCACAAGGAACTGATCGCCGTCATTTCCAAGTACACCAAGGTCAACGCCGACGACATCAAGATTTCGCTGGACCGCCAGGGCAACCTGGAAGTACTCGACGTCAACGTGGTCTTGCCTGACGCCTGATGCCTTTCGCCCCTCCTGGCCACGCCCGGGACGGGCGCTCCAGGCTAATCCGGCCGCACCGTGAGCAACTCCTGCGCCACCGCGGCGCAGGCATTCACGTGCTGGTTGCCGATCTGGCGGAATACGGCATAGCCGATCGCCGCCGCCACCGCCTGGCCGGCAAACGGCACGAAGCGCGCCACCTGCTTGGTGGCAATCTTGACGCCACTGCGCTTGAGCAGTTGGAGTATCAGTTCGCGCGACACCAATTTTCCTACCAGCATGCCGCCCATGCCCACCGCCGCGCGGTAGGCCATCAGCTTGAACTGCGGGTTGAGGCGCTCGATCTGCTCGGGCGTGAGGCCGAATTCGTGGTTGATATCGTTGATCAGCATGGAAAACAGGCCCACGTCCGACATCAGGTCGATGCCGGGAATGGGAATGGCCGAGGCACCGGCCGACATCATGGCGCGCCGCTGCACCAGGCGCCGGCAACGCTCGCGCACTTGCTCGATTTCGGCACGGCTGCCCGGTATCAGGGTCCAATCGGTGCTGCTCTTGTCTGCCATTGCCATTTCTCCGCTGGTAGGGGGTAGATGAACAAGTGTAACGTAAAGAATGTGCCCGCCGATTTCACTGGACACAGTTGCAATCTCTGTTATATTTCACTTGAGCATTCCTTAACATTACGATAAGCAGAACAGACCGTCTGTTTGTTGCTACACACTTCAGCCAATCATGCGAATTGCCGTACTCGATAGCGACCATAGTCAGGCAGAACTGATCTGCCAGGTGCTCACCGCCGCCGGCCACGCTTGCCACGAGTTTCAGAGTGGCAAGGAAATGCTGGGCCAGCTGCGCAAGGACAGTTGCGACATGCTCATCCTCGACTGGCATGTCAGCGACCTCGATGGCGCCGAAGTGCTGCGCCGCGCACGCGAAAAACTGGCGCCCAAGGCGCCCGTGTTGTTTATGACCAACAGCTCCGGCGAGGACGACGTGGTGGCGGGCATGACGGCCGGCGCCGACGACTACATGATCAAGCCCCTGCGGCGCAGCGAGCTGACCCTGCGCACCCAGGCGCTGCTGCGCGTGGCCTATCCGAGCCAGAACGGCGCCGAACAGTTGCAATTCGGCCATTACACATTTGAAACCCGCCCCGGCCGCCTGCTGCGCGATGGCGAAGTGCTGGACGTGACGCACAAGGAATTCGCCCTGGCGCTGCTGTTCTTCCGCAACCTGGGCCGGCCCCTGTCGCGCGCCTACATCCATGAAGCCGTGTGGCAGCGCGATACGGCCCTGCCGTCGCGCACCATGGATACCCACGTCTCGCGCGTGCGCAACAAGTTGCAGCTAAAACCGGAACACGGCTACCGCCTCGTGCCCGTCTACAGTTACGGTTATCGCCTGGAAAAACTGGGGGGGTGACGCCCGCGCGCCAGGAGGAAAACAGGCGAGCTGCTCAAAGAGCGGGCACAAAGCGCTATAATGTCGGCATAAGAATTCCCAACAGCCCTGAAATGCAACTGCTCGCCGTCGGCCTCAATCACACCACCGCACCAGTGTCGCTCCGCGAACAGCTGGCGTTCGCGCCTGAGCATCTGGGCCAGGCGGTGATGGCGGCGCGCACCTGGTTCCAGCGCATCGACCTGCGCGACAACGACGAAGCGGCCATCCTGTCGACCTGCAACCGCACGGAATTGTATGCGGCCAGCCACGTGCCGAACCCGCTCGACGCGGGCGCGCATTTCCTCGCCGACTATCACCAGCTGAACTACAGCGAGTTGCGCCCCCATCTCTATATGCTGCCGCAGCACGATGCCGTGCGCCACACCTTCCGCGTCGCCTCCGGGCTCGACTCGATGGTGCTGGGCGAAACGCAGATCCTGGGGCAGATCAAGGATGCCATCCGCACGGCCGACGAGGCGGGCGGCCTGGGCACCTATCTGCACCAGTTGTTCCAGCGCAGCTTCTCCGTCGCCAAGGAAGTGCGCAGCAGCACGGAAATCGGCGCCCACAGCGTCTCCATGGCGGCCGCTGCCGTGCGCCTGTCGCAGCGCATCTTCGACAAGATCGCCGAACAGAACGTGCTGTTCATCGGCGCCGGCGAAATGATCGAGCTGTGCGCCACGCACTTTGCCGCACAAAATCCGAAAAGCATCACGATTGCCAACCGCACCATGGAACGCGGCGAGGAACTCGCGCACCGCTTCAACGGCACGGCCATCCGCCTGGCCGAGCTGCCGGAACAGCTGCACCGCTTCGACATCGTCATCTCGTGCACGGCGTCGTCCTTGCCGCTGCTGGGCCTGGGCCTGGTCGAGCGCGCCATCAAGGCGCGCCGCCACAAGCCCATGTTCATGGTCGACCTGGCCGTGCCGCGCGACATCGAAGCGGAAGTGGGCCGTTTGAACGACGTCTTCCTGTACACGGTCGACGACCTGGGCAAGGTCGTGCAAACGGGCCTGGAAAGCCGGCAGGCGGCCGTGGCGCAAGCCGAATCCATCATCGAGACGCGCGTGCAATCCTTCATGAGCTGGGTCGACGACCGCGCCATGGTGCCCGTCATCCAGCATCTGCATGAAAACAGCGAAGCGCTGCGCCTGATGGAAGTGGAACGGGCGCGCAAGATGCTGGCCAAGGGCGCCGACATCGATGCCGTCCTCGAAGCGCTGTCGAAAGGCTTGACGGCCAAGTTCCTGCACGGCCCGCAGCAGGCGCTGCACCACGCGCAAGGCGACGAGCGCAAGCAGCTGGCCACCCTGCTGCCGAAACTGTTCCGTCCCCGCCGTTAGCGCAGCCCCGCTGGCCGCCCGCGCGCGGCCGCCCCTGCCCGCCCGCCGGGCGCGCCGCACCCTATACACCCTCTTTTACCGCGAACCGCTATGAAACCATCCATGCTGGCCAAACTCGATCAACTGGCGAACCGCCTGGTCGAACTCGACGAACTGCTGATGCATCCCGACGCCACGTCGAACATGGACAGCTACCGCAAGATGACGCGCGAGCACGCCGAGCTGGGCCCGCTCGTGGCCCTGTACCGTTCCTACCAGGAAGCGGGCAACGATATTGCGACAGCGCAAGAAATGCTGGCCGACCCGGACATGAAGGACTTCGCCCAGGAAGAGATCGAGGCGGCGAAAGCCACCATGGCGCAGCTGGAACGCGAATTGCAGACCATGCTGCTGCCGAAGGACGTCAATGACGAGCGCAATATCTTCCTGGAAATTCGCGCCGGCACGGGCGGCGACGAATCGGCCCTGTTCGCCGGCGACCTGCTGCGCATGTACACGCGCTTTGCCGAGCGCAACCGCTGGCAGGTGGAACTGGTGTCCTCGTCCGACTCCGACCTGGGCGGCTACCGCGAAGTGATCGTGCGCGTCGTCGGCAATGGCGCGTATTCCAAGCTGAAATTCGAGTCGGGCGGCCACCGCGTGCAGCGCGTGCCGGCCACGGAAACGCAGGGCCGCATCCACACGTCCGCCTGCACGGTGGCCGTGATGCCGGAAGCGGACGAGGTGGAAGACGTCAACATCAACCCGGCCGACCTGCGCATCGACACCTACCGCGCCTCGGGCGCGGGCGGACAGCACATCAACAAGACGGATTCGGCCGTGCGCATCACCCACTTGCCGACCGGCATCGTGGTGGAATGCCAGGATGACCGCAGCCAGCACAAGAACAAGGCGCAAGCCATGAAAGTGCTGGCCGCCCGCATCAAGGACGTGCAGCTGCGCGAACAGCAGTCGAAGGAAGCGGCCACGCGCAAGAGCCTGATCGGCTCGGGCGACCGCAGCGAGCGCATCCGCACGTATAACTTCCCGCAAGGCCGCCTGACGGACCACCGCATCAACCTGACGCTATATAAACTGGACTTCATCATGGACGGCGATTTGACGGAACTGACGAATGCGCTGGCGGCAGAGCACCAGGCGGAGCTTTTAGCAGCGCTGGGCGATTAAAAAGCGTCCAGGGCGGCGTTGCATCGCCTGGCCGTACCTTCGTACTGCCTGCGGCGCTGCGCCTTGCCCTGAACACTTTTTACAGCGCCCAGCCAGATCAAGGGTTTAAGTAGCGGCTAAGCAACAAAAATCCGGCCTTGTGCGAGAATGCGTAGCTCGATTCCATCCACCTCACCGTGTCGCCCATGAAAAATTCACGCACCGTCCTCCTGTTGATCGCCGCCCTGTGTTTCCTGATGCTGGGCGTGGCCATGTATTTGCAGCATGCCATGAACATGGCGCCGTGCCCGCTGTGCGTGATCCAGCGCTACCTCTTCCTCGCCATCGCCATCGCCTGCCTCGCGGGCGCGGCGGCGAACAAGCCAACCATCGGCGCCGGTGTCGGCCTGCTGGCCGCCCTGGGCGGCCTGGGCGTGGGCGCCAAGCATTTGTACGTGCTGGCCCATCCCGGCTTCTCGTGCGGCATCGATCCCGTGGAAACGGCGCTGAACAAGGTCTTCACGGCCGAGCTCATGCCCTTCATGTTTGAATCGTACGGCGCCTGCGAAAACGCCGGCGAGCCGTTCTTCGGCCTGTCGATCCCGCAATGGGCATTCGCCTGGTTCGCCATTTTTGCCATCGGCCTGCTGTGGACCTTGCTGCGCCGTCAGAAATAATTGAAAGCACCATGCCAGAAACCTTGATTCCCGCCGGCAGCACTATCGGCGCCCTGCAAATCCGTCCGCTGCTCGACCCGCTCGACAACCGCATCCTGCTGGGCCACGCGCTGGGCCTGTCGCGCGTGGGCCTCATCACGCAATCGGAGCGAGTCCTTACTAGCAGCGAAGCGGAGCGCCTGTCAGGCTTGCTGGCGCGCCGCCTGCAGGGCGAACCGATCGCCTACATCGTCGGCCAGCGCGAATTCTTCGGCCTGCCCTTTGAAGTGAACGACGCCGTGCTGATCCCCCGTCCCGACACGGAAGTGCTGGTGGAACTGGCGCTCGAGCGCCTGCCGCCGGGCGGACGGGTGCTCGACATGGGCACGGGCAGCGGCGCCATCGCCGTCGCCCTGGCGCACACGCGGCCCGACGCCGTCGTCACGGCCCTGGACGTGAGCAGCGCGGCCCTGGCCGTGGCGCGCCGCAATGCCAGCGCCAACGGCGTCAACATCACCTTCATGGCCAGCGACTGGTTCGAGGCGCTGGGCACGGAAAAGTTCGACCTGATCGTCTCCAATCCCCCCTACATCGCCAGCGGCGACCGCCACCTGGCAGAAGGCGATTTGCGCTTCGAGCCCACGGGCGCGCTGACGGACCACGCGGACGGCCTGTCGGCCCTGCGCACCATCGTCGCCGGCGCCGCGCGCCACCTGGCGGCCGGCGCCTGGCTGCTGATGGAACACGGCTACGACCAGGCGGCCTCCGTGCGCGCCTTGCTGGCCGACGCCGGCTACGCCAAGGTGCAAAGCTGGCGCGACCTGGCCGGCATCGAACGGGTCAGCGGCGCCCGCCTGGGCTGACCCGCTTCCTGTGCGCGGCGCTTGATCCAGCGACGCGCCAGATCCCCCCTCAGTTTGTTAAAATATCAAGCGAATTCCTGACCGAAGCGCCGCCCCCGCTCCCCGGGGCGGACGCTGGCGACGCGGCGTTTTTTGGGCCGGCGCCGACGCATTTGCCAAAATTCGGTTAATCTCAGCACAAATTATTTATCTGCTGCACAAGAAAGGAAGCTCAAATTGCCCAACCTGTTGACTCGCCGCCTGGCATTGCTGACCGAAGATGCCAACCGCGCGCTGCTGGGCGGCTTGCGCGGCATCGAGCGTGAAACCCTGCGCGTCGACGCCGCCGGCCATCTGGCTTCCACGCCCCACCCCGCCGTCCTGGGCTCGGCGCTGACGCACCCCGAGATCACCACCGACTACGCCGAAGCGCTGCTCGAATTCATCACGCCGGCCGAGGCCGACATCGCCACCACCCTGGACAAGCTGGACACCGTGCACCGCCACGCCTACAGCCGCCTCGGCGACGAACTGCTGTGGAGCCAGTCGATGCCGTGCCAGCTGCCGCCGGAAGCGGACATCGCGATCGCCAACTATGGCACGTCGAACATGGGCATGCTCAAGCACGTCTACCGGCGCGGCCTGGCCTTGCGCTATGGCAAAGCCATGCAATGCATCGCCGGCATCCACTACAACTATTCGCTCGACGAGCAGCTGTGGCAAGTGCTGGCCAGCCAGCCGGACACCCGCGCCAGCGCCGCGCACGCGACGGCCACGGCCAAGGATGTGCAGTCGGAAAGCTACCTGGCGACGATCCGCAATTTCCGCCGCTACAGCTGGCTCCTGATGTACCTGTTCGGCGCCTCGCCGGCCTTGTCCAGCGGCTTCCTGCGCGGCCGCGCGCACAAGCTCGAGACCCTGTCCGACGACACCCTGTTCCTGCCCTACGCCACCAGCCTGCGCATGAGCGACCTGGGCTACCAGAACGATGCCCAGTCGGGCCTGCGTCCGCACGAGAACAGCCTGGACGACTACGTCAACGCCCTCACGCACGCCGTCAACGACCCGTATCCGCCGTACGCAGCGCTGGGCACTAAAAAAGATGGCGAGTGGATCCAGCTGTCCACCAACGTGCTGCAGATCGAAAATGAGTACTATTCGACCATCCGCCCGAAGCGCGTGATCCGCACGGGCGAGCGCCCGATCCAGGCCCTGTGCCTGCGCGGCGTGCAATACATCGAAGTGCGCTGCATGGACGTCGACCCGTTCGAGCCGGTCGGCATCAGCCTGGAGACGGGCCGCTTCCTCGACGCGTTTTTGCTGTTCTGCGCGCTCGACGACAGCGGCCCCATCTCGGCCGAGCAGAGCGCCTGCTACACCAACAATTTCGCCCGCACCGTGAAGGAAGGCCGCACGCCTGGCCTGAGCCTGCGCCGCGACGGCGAAGAGATCGGCTTGCAAGCGTGGGGCGAGGAATTGCTGGCGCGCATCGCGCCCGTGGCGGCATTGCTGGACGCGCGCATTGGCGGCACGGCGCATGCGGACAGCCTGGCGGCGCAAGCCCGTAAACTGGCAGACCCGGACGCGACGCCATCGGCCAAGGTACTGGCCGAGCTGCGCGCCAACGGCGGCTCGTTTGCCGCCTTCGGCCTGCGCCAGAGCGAGCGCCACGCCGCCTGGTTCCGCGCGCATCCGCCCACACCCGAGCAAAGCGCGTATTTCGACGCGCTGGCGGAAAGCTCGCTGGCCGAGCAGCGCGCCATGGAAACGGCACCCGCCGGCAGCTTCGACGACTTCGTCGCCGCCTACCGCGCCAGCACCCTGTGTTCGCACACCTGACCTTGCGCAAAACGCCCCCATGCTGACCTTCTACAATGAATTGCACGGCCAGCACCGGGGCCGCTTCGAATGGTTTCGCGGCGCCATGGTGCCCTGCTTCGAGACGCCGGAGCGGGCCGACATGGTGGTGGCCGAACTGGGACGGCGCAACCTGGGCCGCATCGTCACGCCGCACGGCGTGCCGCTCACATCGCTGGAACGCATCCACACGCCCCGCTACCTGCACTTCCTGCGCCACGCCTGGCACGACTGGCTGGCGCTCGATCCCGACAACGCGGGCAAGGATGCCCTGCCGTCCGTGTGGCCCGTGCGTACCCTGCGCCACGACATCGAACCGGAAAATTTCACGGCCCGCCTGGGCCTGTACTCGATGGACAATGGCACGCCGCTGACGGCCGGCACGTGGACGGCGGCCAAGACGGGCGCCGACTGCGCCGTCAATGCGGCGCACGCGCTGCGCCTGGGCGAGCGCGCCACGTTCGCCCTGACGCGGCCACCGGGCCACCACGCGGGCAGCGATTTCTTTGGCGGCTACTGCTACCTGAACAACGCGGCCCTGGCCGCGCAGCACCTGCTCGACGACGGCGCCCGCAAGGTGGCCATCCTCGACATCGACTACCACCACGGCAACGGCACGCAGAGCATCTTTTACGGACGCGACGACGTGCTGTTCGCCTCCATCCACGCCGACCCGCGCAACGAATACCCGTTCTACCTGGGCCACGCCGATGAAACGGGCAGCGGCACGGGACTCGGCTACAACGTCAACCTGCCGCTGCCGGCCGGCAGCTCCACAGCCAGCTGGTTCGCCGCGCTGGAGACGGCCTGCCTGCGCATCACCATGTACGCGCCCGACGCGCTGGTGGTCTCGCTCGGCGTGGACACCTTTGCTGGTGATCCCCTCTCGCACTTCACCCTGCAAAGCGGCGACTACCTGCGCGTGGGCGAGCGCCTGGCGCATTTGAACCTGCCCACCGCCTTCATCCTCGAAGGGGGTTATGCGGTGAAAGAACTGGGCATCAATGTCGTCAACGTCCTCGAAGGCTACGAAACGGCAGAGTAAGGCAAGCGGCACACTCCTGCCCCGTTGCGGCAATACCGGATGACCCGGCTGAGCGCCGGGATATCCGGTAGAGAAAACAAGACTAAGCGAAAAGTGTGCGACGGCGTGCGCGCACCCAGTACATGAGGGCCAAGCCTGCGGGCAGCATCAACGCGGCCGTTGGCTCAGGAACGCCAAACATGACGATATTGAAGGTCGTCTTGTCGGACCAGTTATAGCGGCTTACCCAACTTTCCTCATGGAATATGTCTCCTGACCCTTGGCTGAAGTGGCTGCCGGTCACGGTATCGCTGAACCACCAGTGGTTATAAAATTCGTCCGCCCCATGGGTGCCGACGGTATAGTCAAGTTGTCCCGTCAGCGCATAACTGAAGTTATACACGTTGCACGAGAGATAGTAGCCACCGCATCCCGACCCGCCCGGATTTGCTACCTTCGGCAAAAACCGGCGGCCTTGGGATTCGAAATAGCTCAGCTCCTCGAGCGTAACCACCCCATCGGCATTACGGTCCTCCCCGACGAATACCCCCTGGAGCACCATCTCGGGATTGAACACGCCGGTGGCCGCGTCGACAAAGCCACGATAGGTGAAATACCATTCGTTCGGTTCCGCATGAGCAGGAGATAGTCCGGCGAGACTTAGCACGGCAGACAACAGATATTTTTTCATGGTTTCCTCGTATATTGGTCGGGCGTTATACAGGCAGGGAGCAACAGTGACGGCAACCCGTCGCGATGAATGTTATCGTAATTGTAATTTTATTCAGTCAGGGCAGATTTCCCCCTGTCGCCGAGAGTGTCGGCAAACGCTTGCAATTCGATAGGCATCCATGCGGCGCACGGGCTGGGGCACGCAGATATCCAGACGGGAGGTGATACTGAAGGCAGACGGGAACGCCGGGTCTCCCGTCCAGCTTGACGGTGCATGCTGCGTCAGCGGCGTCGAGCGCCTGACGCCGGGGCTACATATTGCGAAACAAACTCATGAACGGCTGGCTCACGGCCAGGGTTTCCGGGCGCGTCTTCAGGCGCAGGGTGCCGCGCCCCACTTCGTCGCGCGTGACGGCGGCCACCGCCTTCATGTTGACGATGGTGGAGCGGTGGATCTGCTTGAAGATGGCGGGATCGAGCACGTCGAGCAGTTCGCGGATCGGCTTGCGCAGCAGCGCCTCGCCTTCCGCCGTCATGACGGCCGTGTACTTGGTATCGGACTGAAAATAGGCGATGTCGTCCACCATGATCAGCCGCGTATCCTTGCCGCTGCTGGCCGTCAGCCACACCAGCGGCGGCGACTTGGCCGCCGCCGGCAGGGCGCTCGTCAGGCGTTGCAGCAGGCCGGCCAGCGCGCCATCCTGCGTCAGCCCCTTGCCGGCCCGCGCCTGCACGCGCTGCAGGGTCGCCTGCAGGCGCTCGCGGGCGATGGGTTTCAACAGGTAATCGACGGCGCCCTGGTCGAAGGCGTCGATCGCATACTGGTCGTAGGCCGTGACGAAGACCACCTGCGTGCCGGGGCTGGCGGCCAGGGCGCCGGCCGCCACTTCCAGACCCGTCAGGCCCGGCATGCGGATGTCCAGAAATGCCACGTCGGGCCGCAGGGTGGCGATGGCTTCCAGGGCCGTGCCGCCGTCGTCGCAGGCGGCGACGATGCGCAAGCAGGGCCACAGTTCACCCAGCATCGCCACCAGCGCATCGCGCAGCAGGGTTTCATCTTCGGCGATGACGCAGGTCATTTCAGGCGGATGCATACGATACTCCTTGCGCCGTGCTGTCCGGCACCGTGATGGTGGCCGTCACGCCATCGGGGAAATTGGCGACGATGGCAAACGCGGCGGCATTGCCGTAGGTCAGGCGCAGGCGCTCGCGCACATTGCGCAGGCCGATGCCCGTGCCGGCGCCATCGTCGCTGAAGCCCTTGCCGTCGTCGGCCACCGTGACGATCACGGTACCGTTGCCGCTGCGCGCCATGATCCAGATGGTGCCGCCGCCGCTCTTCGGCTCCAGGCCATGCTTGATGGCGTTTTCCACCAGGGTTTGCAGCATCATGGGCGGCAGTTCCACCTGGCGCAGGTATTGCGGTACCTCAATCTGCAGGTTCAGGCGCGCACCCATGCGGATCTTCAGAATATCGAGGTAGGCGCGCGCCCGCTCCAGTTCCGTGCCCAGGGTCGACATGGCTTGCTCCGTGCGCGGCAGCGAGTGGCGCAGGTACAGGATCAGGTTGCCCAGCATTTCATCGGCGCGCGCCGGGTCGCTGCGCGTGAGCAGCTGCGCGCTGGCCAGGGTGTTGTACAGGAAGTGCGGCTCCACCTGCGCATGCAGCAGGCTCAGCTTGGCCACCGTGAGTTCCTTTTCCGTCACCGTCTGGCGCGCCTCGGCCTGCTCGCCGCGGCGCCGCTGCGCCACCCGGCGGGTCAGCGCCCGCGTCACCGCTTCCGCATTTTCCAGGTTGCCGCCATGGTCGACGAGGAACCAGTCCGTCCAGGCATTGCGCGCCGGCTCGCAGATCAGGGTCACGCTGCCCGCCTCGCCATTCGGCGTGACGGTGGCGAGGATCTGGTTCGGCCGCGGCTCCAGGAAGCCCAGCACCCGCATGCGCGGCAAGCCCGTGTCCGTGTAGGGCGCCGCGCGGCGCACGCGGGCCTGCACCTGCAGGCTGTCGCGCGCGCTTTCGACCACTTCGCTGCCCGGCAGTTCGCGGATGGCCGCGTCGATCATGTCGAACGCTTCGCCCGCCTCGAACGGTATCTCGATCTGGCGCCGCTGGCGGCTCGACAGGGTGCCGGCATTGACGGTGCCGGCGATCAGCCGCACGCGGCGCACGTGCGAAAACGCATTCGTGATGACGGCACAGGCCAGCAGCGCGCCGACGATGACAAAGAAGCCTTCGGTATGGCCGAAAACATGGCGCAGGAAGTTCTCGACCAGGATGGCAGTGGCGATGATGTAGGTGATCATCGTGGCCAAGGTGAGGCGGAGAATGAAAAAGAAGCTGGTCATGATTTTTTCCCTGGGGTGTGAAGTGGAACCCAGCATAACCATGGGCCCCGGCAGCGGTGGCCATTATGCGACGGAAGGGCAATCCTGGCGACAAAGACAAGAAAATAACGCATCAACAGGCGCCGCCCACAAATAAAATAGCTTGCAATTAAATAGCGCGCGATATATATTGCACACATGGACGCCGGATGCGCTTCTTCAGACGGGCTCCCGGGGCAATCCGCCCATGAAACAAGTAGCACACTATTTAGTCGTTAACTATTTAACTCACCGAGGAACACCATCATGTCGATCAAACAAGTCCTGTACCGCGCTCAAGCCACCGCCACCGGAGGCCGCGAAGGCCGTGCCGTCTCGTCCGACAATGTGCTGGACGTGAAACTGACCACGCCGAAAGAACTGGGCGGCAATGGCGCCGTCGGCACCAATCCGGAACAACTGTTCGCCGCCGGCTACTCGGCCTGCTTCATCGGCGCCATGAAATTCGTCGCCGGCCGCGACAAGATCGCCGTGCCGGCGGACCTGTCCATCGAAGGCAACGTCGGCATCGGCGCCATCGAGACGGGCTTCGGCATCGAAGTGGAACTGAAGATCTCGCTGCCGGGCATGGAGCGCGCCGCCGCCGAAGCGCTGGTCGCCGCCGCCCACATCGTCTGCCCGTACTCGAACGCCACGCGCGGCAACATCGACGTCACCCTGACGATCGTGTAATGGCGTAAACAACGCGGCACCGCGCGCGTTGGAATCCCCGGCCACGCCACCTGGCGCCGCCGGGGATGTTTGCTTCAGCGCAGCGCCCGCAGCAGCTGCTGCGCCAGGGCCGGCGCCGAGGCGGGATTCTGTCCCGTGATCAGTTCGCGGTCGACCACCACGTTGCTCGTCCACGGCGCCTGGTTCTGCACATAGTGCGCGCCGGCCGCCTGCAAGCCCGACTGCGGATAGAACTTCATCAATCCGCCCTTCAGCGCGCCCTGCGCCGCCTGCTCCTCCTCGTTGCTGATCACCGTCATGCGGTAGCCGCTGTAGATCCAGTCCGCCGGCTTGGCGGGCGTGCGGCCCGCTTCCAGCGCGGCCGTGAATGCCTGCGCCTGCGGCAGGGCCGACAGCAGGGCGATGGGACCGTGGCACAGCAGCGCCGTCGGCTTGCCGTCCGCGTGGAACTGGCGCAGCAGCGCGCCCAGGCTGGCATCCTTCAACAGATCCTGCATGGGCGCGTGGCCGCCCGGCACCAGCACTGCCGCGTAGTGGCCATAGCCGATCTGTTCCACCCGTTTCAGGCTGATCACGGGCGAGCGGCCCGGCACCGTCAGCGCCAGCCGCTCCAGCAGCGCCTTGTGCGCCGCATGCGCGGCCGCGTCGCCGCCAAAATAGGCATCCGTATCCGAGCTGGCATCCAGGGTCGGCGCCTGGCCCTGCGGCGTGGCGAACGTCACCGTGTGGCCCGCGTCGAGCAGCTGCTTCACGGGCTGCATCAGTTCATTCAGATAGAAACCCGTCGGGAAGACCTTGCCGTCGCGCAGGTCGAGGTGGTTGGCGTCGGACAGCACGACGAGGACGTCGGCCGCCTGGGCGGTGGAAAAGGCGGCGAGCAGCAGGCTGCTGAGAAGTAATTTTTTCATGGTGTGGCCTTTCTGTAGAGAGGACACCAGCATATTCCGAATCAAAATACAGAAAAATGATGAATAATGCAGAAGACTGATGCGTAATAGGTCTGAATACAGACGCTGAATGGGAGCGACATGGATAAATTGCAGGCGATGCAGCTGTTTCGCCGCGTGGCCGAGCTGGGCAGCTTTCGCCGCGCGGCCGATGAACTGGACCTGTCCGCGTCCTACGTGAGCCGGCGCGTCGGCCAGCTGGAGCAGGAACTGGGCGGGCGCCTGATGACGCGCACCACGCGCCAGCTGGCCCTGACGGAAACGGGCGCCGCCTACCTCGAGCACTGCCGCAAGCTGCTCGACGAGCTGGCGCAGGCCGAGGACATGGTGGCCCATTCCACGGCCCACGTGACGGGCCGCCTGCGCATCAACGCGCCCTTGTCTCTGGGCGTGGGCGAGCTGGCCGAGGGCCTCGCCGACTTCATGGCCGACTGGCCAGCGCTGCGCCTCGACGTCGACCTGAAGGATGAATACGTGGACCTGGCGGCCGCCAACTACGACCTGGGCTTTCGCGTCACCACGGCGCTCACGGATTCGAGCTACGTGGCGCGGCATATCCACGACTACCGCCTGCACATCTGCTGCGCGCCCGCCTACCTGGAGCGCCACGGCCCCCTGCAGGACCCCATGGACCTGACGCGCCAGCGCTGCTTCATCTACAGCCACGCCCTGTTCGGCAGCCGCTGGCCGTTGCGCCATGCGGGGCCGCACAGCGACATCGAAGTGCCGAACTGGGTCCGCACCAACAACACGCTGTTCATGCGCAGCCTGATCCTGCGGGGACTGGGCATCGGCATCCTGCCCACCTTCGTCTGCCGCGAAGAACTGGCCAGCGGCGCCCTGGTCGAGCTGTTCCCCGACATCGAGCGCCCCAGCCTGGCGCTGTTTGCCATCTACCCGTCGCGCCAGCTGGTGGCGCCCCGCGTGACACGCTGCATCGAGCACCTGAAGCAGTGGTATGCGCAGCGCTATCCCACGCCGGCGGCGTGAAGCCGGTAAAATCACGGCCACTCTCAATCAAGGATGACCCATGATCAGCTGGCAATGGAACACGTTCGACGAACTCGGCCCCCACGACTTGTACCAGGTGCTGGCCTTGCGCCAGCGCGTGTTCGTGCTGGAGCAGCAATGCCTGTATCCGGACCTGGACGGACACGACCAGCACGCCATGCACTTGCTGGGCTGGCAAACGGCCGATGGCCAGCGCCGGCTGGCGGCCTACCTGCGCGTGCTGGCGCCGGGCGCCAAGTATGTGGAAATGTCGCTGGGCCGCGTGCTGACGGCGCCCGAGGCGCGCAGCACGGGCGCGGGCAAGCAGCTGCTGCTTGAGGGCATCGCGCGCGCCGAGCGCCAGCACCCGGGCCACGCCATCCGCATCGGCGCGCAGCAATACCTGGAGCACTTCTACCAGTCCTTCGGCTTCGTCACCGTCAGCGCGCCCTACGATGAAGACGGCATACAGCACGTCGACATGCTGCGCGCGGTGGAGACAGCCGCATGACGACGGCCCTGATTTCCTGGAGCGGCGGCAAGGATTCCTGCCTGGCGCTGTGGCGCGCGCGCAACGCCGGCATGGCCGTGCCGCTGCTGGTCACGGCCATGGATGAAGACGGCCGCAAGTCGCGCTCGCACGGCGTGCCGCCCGAGCTGCTCGAAGCCCAGGCCGCCAGCCTGGGCGCGCGCCTGCAGCGCTATCACGCCAGCTGGGCCAGCTATGAAGCACAGTTCATCGCCACGTTACGCGCGGCGAAGGCCGAGGGCATAGGCCACGCCATCTTTGGCGACATCGACCTGCAGCCGCACCGCGACTGGGAAGAAAAAGTCTGCGCCGCGGCCGGCCTGACGGCCCATTTGCCCCTGTGGGGAGAAGCGCGGCGCGCGCTGGTGGACGAATTTCTCGCCGCCGGCTTCAAGGCCATCGTCGTGTGCATCAATGGCCGGCACCTGCCGCGTGAATTCTGCGGGCGCGAGTTCGACGCCGCCTTCCTGGCCGACCTGCCGCCCGGCGTCGACGCCTGCGGCGAAAATGGCGAGTTCCACACCTTCGTCTACGATGGCCCCGCCTTCAGCGCCCCGGTCGCCCTGCGCCGCACGCAGGTGCTGCAATATGACGCGCCGGCCGACCTGGGCGGCGCCACGTATTACTTCCAGGAACTGGCGCCGGCCTGAAGGGGCAATCCTGCCCCCAAAGCAAAAAGGGCGATTCCGTGGAATCGCCCTTTCGTCAGCCGCCTTGCACGCTTACTTTTTCGTCACGCCGATCAGCTTGACCTCGAACAGCAAGCCGGCGTAGCCGGGAATCTTCGGCAGGCTGCCCGCCGTGCCATAGCCGAGGTCATAGGGAATGGCCAGGGTGCGCGTGCCGCCCACCTGCATGCCGACCAGGCCGCGGTCCCAGCCCAGGATGACCCGGCCGATGCCCAGCGGGAAAGTAAAGCCGACGTTCGCTGCGGTCGCATCGAACTGCGTGCCCTTGTTGCCCGGCTTGCTCGCGTCATACAGCCAGCCCGTGTACGTCACCGTCAGGGTATCTCCCGCCGCCGCTGCCACGCCGGTGCCGACCACGGTATCGGTAATGGTCAGTTCCTTCACCTGCGTATTCGGATCGAGCACGACCGGCTTCTCGGTGTTTGCGGCGGCGCCGCAGGCGGTCAGTGCCACGGCGCAAGCGAGCGTGGCGATCAATTGAAATACCGATTTCATGGTTTCCCTTTAAATATTGGAGTGTGACTGGGGCCCGTACGGTGCGGACCGGTACGGGCTGGAGTTTAACAGGAGTCGCGCAGCCCATTTGTAAGCAGACGTAAGCACGGCGGTAAATGGTGTATCAATACAACATTGACAAAACAACCATTTCGCCGCGCCCCGCCGCTCAGATTTCCACCTGCGTGCCCAGTTCGATGACCCGGTTGCTGGGGATCTGATAATAGTCGGCCGCCGTGCGCGCATTGCGCGACATGGTGACGAACAGGTGTTCGCGCCACGGCATCATGCCGGCACCCGGCGTCGAAATGATGGTCTGGCGGGCGATGAAGAACGACGTTTCCATCATCTCGAAGTCCAGTCCCTGCTGCGCGCATTGCGCCAGCGCATCCGGAATGTCGGGTTCGTCCTTGAAGCCATAGTGCACGTTGACCTGATAGCACTGATGGCCCAGGTCCACCACGCGCACGCGCTCGGACGGCGCCACCCACGGCTCTTCATGCATGTAGACGGTAAGGAAAATGACTCTTTCATGCAACACCTTGTTGTGCAACAAGTTATGCAGCAGCGCATGCGGCACGCCATCCGTTTCGCCGCGCAGGAAGATGGCCGTGCCGGGCACGCGCAGCGGCGGCGCGATGAACAGCGACGAGAGGAAGTCGTCGAGCGGGATCGCGTGCTTTTCCAGGTTCTGGAACACCAGTTGGCGGCCCCGCTTCCAGGTCAGCATGACGATGAACAGGATGGCGCCCAGCAGCAGCGGGAACCAGCCGCCGTGGAACAGTTTCAGGGCGCTGGCCGAGAACAGGTTGACGTCGATGATCAGGAAGAAGCCCGTGGCGGCCCAGCACAGCAGCAAATTCATCTTCCAGCGGTAGCGGATGACGAAGAAGGTCAGGATGGTGGTCGCCAGCATGGTGGCCGTCACCGCAATGCCGTAGGCGGCGGCCAGCTTTTCCGAGGAACCGAAGCCGACGACGGCCATCAGCACGACGGCCAGCTGCAGCCAGTTGACGGCGGGGATGTAGATCTGGCCGATTTCGCTTTCCGACGTGTGACGCACGCGCATGCGCGGCAAGAAGCCCAGCGCGATGGCTTGCTTGGTCATCGAGAAGGTGCCGGAAATGGTGGCCTGCGAAGCGATCACGGTGGCCATGGTCGACAAAATCACCAGCGGATACACGCTCCAGGCGCCCAGCTGCTGGTAGAACGGATTGGAAATGGCTTCCGGATGCGCCAGCAGCAGGCCGCCCTGGCCCAGGTAATTCAAGGCCAGCGCGGGAAAGGCGATCAGGAACCAGGCCATGCGGATGGGCTTCTTGCCGAAGTGGCCCATGTCGGCGTACAGCGCCTCGGCGCCCGTCAGCGCCAGCACCACGGCGCCCAGCGACAGGAAGGCGATGCGGCCATTGTCCAGCAGGAAAGCCACCGCGTGCAGGGGATTGACGGCGGCCAGGATGGCCGGCGACTTGATGATGTTGACCACGCCCATGCAGGCCAGCGCGATAAACCAGATCAGCATGATGGGGGCGAAGAAGCGGCCGATGCCGGCCGTGCCGTGCGACTGCACGGAATACAGCCCCACCAGCACGGCGATCGTCAGCCACACGACGTAGGGGCTGAAGGCGGGCGTGGCCACTTCCAGGCCCTCGATGGCCGACAGCACGGATATGGCCGGCGTGATCACGCTGTCGCCATAGAACAGGGTGGCGCCGAACACGCCGATCACCATCAGCGGCACGTGCCAGCGCGACGACTTGCTGACGGACGACAGCACCAGCGCCATCAGGGCCATGATGCCGCCCTCGCCGCGGTTGTCGGCGCGCAGCACCAGGGTCACGTACTTGAGGGAGACGATCAGGGTCAGGCCCCAGAAGATCAGCGAGACGATGCCCAGCAAGTTGTTATGCGTGACGGACAGGCCGTGGGTCGGGTCGAAGACCGTTTTCAGGGTGTACAGGGGACTGGTGCCGATATCGCCATAGACGATGCCCACAGCAGCCAGTGTCAAGCCGACCAGGCTGCTTTTTTTGTGTTCCGACGTCAAGATTGCACCCGTTTTTGTTTTGTTGCATCGCACAATATGATAGGTATTAGCAAATAGCAAGAGTATTTTTGCATGGTTCCGGGCTGCCCCAAGGTCGTTGTTTTATGCCGCGGCGCCCGCTTGCGCGCGCGTGCGGCCGTTGATTTGTTGCCATTCTACGCCTCGCCAGCGGCGCCGGGCAGCCCCGTGTGTTTTCAGCGATAATGACAGACTGTCTACTCCGGAGCGAACGCCATCATGAATCCAGGCATGTTGTACGCCTCCCTCGCCTTCCTGTGCTGGGGCCTGTTTCCCCTGTATTTCCATGCCATCGGCGAAATTGCACCGCAGGAAATCCTGGCCCACCGCATGGTCTGGTCGCTGTTGTTCCTGGGCATCGTGCTCACCGTGCGCCGCCAGTGGCGCTGGCTGGGCAGCCTGAGGAGCCAGCCGAAAGTGGTGGCCAGCTTCGTTGCCAGCGCATTTCTGCTCTCCGCCAACTGGTTCATCTATATCTGGGCCGTCAAGAATGGCCACGTGGTCGACGCCAGCCTCGGCTACTTCATTACGCCCCTGATCAACGTCATGCTGGGCTTTTTGCTGCTGCACGAGCGCCTGCGCCGCCTGCAGTGGCTGGCCATCGCCCTGGCCGCCTGCGGCGTGGCCTGGCTCACCTGGCAGGCGGGTCAGGTGCCGTGGATCGCCCTGCTGCTGGCGGCCACCTTCGGCGGCTATGGCTTGCTGCGCAAGACGGCCGCGCTGGGCGCGCTGGAAGGGCTGTCGTTCGAAACCCTGATCCTGTTCCCCCTGGCGCTGGCCTACATGCTGTGGCTGGGCTGGCAGGGCCAGAGCGGCTTCGTCAATACGGATTCCACCGCCACGCGCGCCCTGCTGCTGGCATCCGGCCCCATCACGGCCATCCCCCTGCTGCTGTTCGCGGCCGGCGCGCGCCGCCTGCCGCTGGCCGTGCTGGGCCTGCTGCAATACATCGCGCCCACGGGCCAGCTGCTGATCGGCGTCTGGGTCTTCCACGAATCGTTCACGCCCGAGCGCATGCTGGGCTTCCTCGTCATCTGGACGGCGCTGGCCCTGTATGCGGCCGAAGGGCTGTGGAACGGCCGCCGCACCCGCCTGGCGGCGTAATCGCCTCTTTGCCCGGCCCGGCAGCGCGCAGCGCTGGCCGGAAGCGGGCGTTTACCGTATCCTGTCCGTCTTTGTATATCACCCGAGATTTCTAATGGCAAATTACGTCTACACCATGAATCGCGTGGGCAAAATCGTCCCGCCCAAGCGCCAGATTCTGAAAGATATTTCCCTGTCCTTCTTCCCAGGCGCGAAGATCGGCGTGCTGGGCCTGAACGGCTCCGGCAAATCGACCCTGCTGAAAATCATGGCAGGCATCGACACCGACATCCAGGGCGAAGCCGTGCCGATGCCGGGCCTGAACATCGGCTACCTGCCGCAGGAACCGCAGCTGGACCCGGAAAAGACCGTGCGCCAGGAAGTCGAATCGGGCCTGGGCGAAGTATTTGAAGCGCAAGCCAAGCTGGAAGCCGTGTACGCCGCGTATGCCGAGGAAGACGCCGATTTCGACGCCCTGGCCACGGAACAGGCGCGCCTGGAAGCGATCATCTCGACCTCCGACGGCGGCAATCTGAATTTGCAGCTGGAAATGGCCGCCGACGCGCTGCGCCTGCCGCCATGGGACGCCAAGATCGGCGTGCTGTCCGGCGGTGAAAAGCGCCGCGTGGCGCTGTGCAAGCTGCTGCTCTCGAAACCGGACATGCTGCTGCTCGACGAGCCGACCAACCATCTGGATGCGGAATCGGTGGACTGGCTGGAACAATTCCTGCTGCGCTTCCCCGGCACCGTCGTGGCCATCACCCATGACCGCTACTTCCTCGACAACGCGGCCGAGTGGATCCTGGAACTGGACCGCGGCCACGGCATTCCATGGAAGGGCAACTACTCGACCTGGCTGGACCAGAAGCAAGCGCGCCTGAAGCAGGAAGAGGCGACGGAATCGGCGCGCCAGAAAGCGCTGCAGAAGGAACTGGAGTGGTCGCGCCAGAACCCGAAAGCGCGCCAGGCCAAGTCGAAAGCCCGCCTGGCCCGCTTCAACGAGCTGTCCGAGCACGAATACCAGAAGCGCAACGAAACGCAGGAGATCTTCATTCCCGTGGCCGAACGCCTGGGCAATGAAGTCATCGAGTTCAAGAACGTGTCGAAGGCGTTCGGCGACCGCTTGCTGATCGATAACCTGAGCTTTACCGTGCCGCCGGGCGCCATCGTCGGCATCATCGGCCCCAACGGCGCCGGTAAATCGACCCTGTTCAAGATGATCACGGGCAAGGAAACGCCGGACAGCGGCGAAGTGGCCATCGGCCAGACGGCACGCGTGTCCATCGTCGACCAGAACCGCGATAGCCTCGCTGACAACAAGACCGTCTTTGAAGACGTGTCCGGCGGCGCCGACATGCTGACGGTGGGCCGTTTCGAAATGCCGTCGCGCGCCTACCTGGGCCGCTTCAACTTCAAGGGTTCGGACCAGCAGAAGCAGGTGGGCAACCTGTCCGGCGGTGAACGCGGCCGCTTGCACCTGGCGAAAACCCTGTTGATGGGCGGCAACGTCCTGCTGCTTGATGAACCGTCGAACGATCTGGACGTGGAAACCCTGCGCGCGCTGGAAGACGCCCTGCTGGAATTTGCCGGCAGCGTCATGGTCATTTCCCATGACCGCTGGTTCCTCGACCGTATCGCCACGCACATCCTCGCTTTCGAAGGCAACTCGCAAGTGACCTTCTTTGACGGCAACTATCAGGAATACGAAGCCGACAAGAAGAAACGCCTGGGTGAAGAAGGCGCCAAGCCGAAGCGCATCCGCTACAAGCCGCTGACCACGTAATATAGGTCCGGCAATGCAAAAAGGCAGTCACCTCGCGGTGACTGCCTTTTTTTTCAGCACACTTCCAGTTTTTAAAACCGTAGCGAGCGGCAACGAATTGTGGCTGAGAAGCGGAGCTGTGCTATAGCACGGGGCCGCCGAGGCAGTGAGCATCGGAGGCCGCAAAGCGTGCCGGGCAGTAGGTTTTTAGAAGTTGTAGCGTGCGCCCAGCGCGATGCCGGTCGCCTTGTGGCCCTGGTCGGCGCTCTTGCCGAAGTGTTCCACTTCCGCCGTCAGCGAGACTTTCTCGTTGATCGCATACTGGGCGCCGAGGGAGGCGTACACGCCCGTCTTGTTCTCGCCCGTTACGCCGCTCGACAGGCCCGTGCCGCTCAGGCTATTGTCGACGCGGGCCACGCCCAGCTTGCCGAACACGCCCACCTTGTCGGTCACGGGCATGGTGGCCTTGCCGGCCAGGTAGTAGCCGTGCGAATCGCTTTTCACGGAACCGTTGCCGGCGCCGGTGACATAGCTGTAATCCTTGCTGCCGAAATCAGCGTAGCCGCCTTCGACTGCCCAGGTCTTGTCGAAGTCATAGCCGGCGAACACCTTGCCGCCAGCCTTGTAGCCGCTGTGGTTGTCGGCGCTGGTGGCGCCAGGAACATCAAAATTGTAGCGGTTGCCGGTAATGCCGGCACCCACGTAGGCGCCTTCAGCGTGCGCGGCGCTCATGCCGGTCAATGCGGTAACGGAAGCGATCATTGCAAACAGGATTTTCTTTTTCATCATGTTCTCTCTTTCAATTAGTTGAAGTGCCGTGATTCGCAGTTCAGCGAAGTGCGATGACTACACAATAACAGCCACAAAAAGCTACGTCTTTCTCCATTCCGTAAGAACTGTGACAAGATGTAAGTCGACATTCCAAACTGACAATAACCACAAGATGCGCCCTGTTGAGCGAACTTAAGATAGACTTAAGGGAATTAAGGCTAGTCAGCCGACGAGGAGAAGTGCATGCACAAACGCCAGTTTCTTGCCGCTGCCGTGACGGCGGCCACGCTGCCGGCCATCGCCCGCGCGGCGCCGGCGGCCCTGCGCGGACCGGCCCTGCTGACCGTCACGGGCAGCATAGCCAAGCCCAACCGTGGTCCATTCGATGCCGTGCGCGACCAGATGATGCACAAGCAAAAGGTCAGCTTTGAGCGGGCGCGGGCGTTCGACTTCGCGGCGCTGACGGCCTTGCCGGCGCGCACCATCCGGCCCACCCTGGAATATGACGGCAAGGCGCATGCGCTGCGCGGGCCGTTGCTGGAAGACGTGCTGAAGGCGGCCGGCGCGCCGGAGGACGGGGCGACGCGCCTGCTGCTGCGCGCCGTGGACGGCTATGCGGCGGCGCTGACCGTGGCACAGGCGCGTGCGCAACATGTCATTGTCGCCACCCACCTCGACGGCCAGCCGATGGCGCTCGGCGGCCTGGGTCCGCTATGGGCGATCTACGATGCGGACCGCATGGCGGCCACCGCCGCCCTGCCCCTGGCCGAACGGTTCGCCAGTTGCCCGTGGGCGCTGTACCACATCGGCGTGGAAACGGGTTGACGCTACTTGAAACGCCAAACAACACCGTAGCGAGTGCAAGGGAGAGGTGGCTGGGAAGCGCAACCGAACGTTGTACGGGGCCGCCGAGGCGGCGAGCATCGCAGGCCGCCTATACCGACGCGCGGCAGGTTTTGATCGACGCTCAGGCGTAGGCTTCCGCCATCGACATGACGCGCGGGGCGATGGCAATGCCGTGCTCCTGGAACAGGGCCGTGATGGCCGCCAGGTTGTGCGTGCATTCGTCCGTCTTCCAGCCCTTGAAGATATCCGTGCCGTCTTTCTGGAAATGCAGGTCCAGCACCTTGCCCTGGTCCTTGTGCAGATACGGCGAGCTGTAGGTGTTCTCGTAGCCGAGTGCCTTCAGCTGGCCCAGCAAGGCATGCGGCGGGTGGTCGGGGTCGGTGGCGAGGAACACGCCGAAGGTCTTGCCGGGTGGCTTGGCGGCGATATCGACTTCATAGATGCCGGGCGCCTTGCTGACGGACGTACTCTTTAAAAATAACATGCAACACTCCTTGCGCGTGGCGTCCTGCGCCGGAAACGGGCAGCAAGACAGGGGGATGCGCGATGATTCCCCTCGTCAAATCTTATTGCTAATTTGCATCTTTGTCGACAAATCGGCGCTGTTATTTGGTAAGTCGTGGTTATCTTGTCGCGTCCGCCAGCATAAATTGCCAGGAAAGCTAGTTATCATTGCATCAATATCAACCCTGCTGCATACTTTTGGCTTGCGCAGAGATTGTCCCCGGCTTGGCGGCCTGGGCCAGGATCCGCGCGCCCCTGGCCCGCCTACCCTCGTCCCCATGCGTCTTCTGTCGATCAAGTACCGCCTGCTCATTCTCCTGACCCTGATCCTCGGGGCGGGCTTCATGGCCACCAGCCTGGCCAGCTACCTGGCGTCGCGCAAGGCCATCGAGCACGGCATCGCCGACCAGACCTTGCCCCTGACGGGCGACAACATCTATTCCGAGATCCAGAAGGACATGCTGCGTCCCGTCTTCATCTCCTCGCTGATGGCGCACGACACCTTCGTGCGCGACTGGATACTCGCCGGGGAAGGCAGCCCGGCGCAGATCGTGCGCTACCTGGCCGAAGTGAAGAAGAAATACGGTGCCATCACCAGCTTTCTCGTCTCGGACAAGAGCGGCAAATATTATTACGCCGAAGGCACGCTGAAATCCGTCAGCCCGGAGGCGACGCGCGACATCTGGTACTACCGTGTGCGCGCCATGGAAAACAGCGACTACGAAACGAATGTCGACGTGGACATGGCCAACCGCGACAGCATGACCATTTTCATCAACCACCGCGTGGTCGACTACGACGGCCAGTTCATCGGCGCCACGGGCATCGGCCTGACCCTGGACACCATGAGCCGCATCATCGACCGCTACCAGGCGCGTTTCCACCGCAACATTTATTTTGTCGATGCCGCCGGTACCCTGGTGCTATCGGGCAAGACCATGCGCGACGGTCACGGCAACATCCATCAGTTGCCTGGCGTCAATTCCATCGCCGACCAGATCGTCAACCACCAAAGCGAGCCGACGCATCTGTCCTACCAGCTGGGGCGCGCGCAAATCCTCGTCAACTCGCGTTTCATTCCCGAGCTGGGCTGGTACCTCGTCGTCGAACAGAACGTCAGCGACGAGGTCAAGTCGCTGCAGGGCGTGTTCATCCTGAACCTGGCCATCAGCTTCGGCGTCACCCTGCTGGTGTTGCTGCTGACCCTGCTGACGGTGAACCGCTACCAGCGCCGCATCGAGCGCATCGCCTCGACGGATGCGCTGACGGGCCTGTTGAACCGCCAATCGCTGGAACTGCTGTTCCAGCGCGCCATGTTATTGTCCAAACGCAATGCGCAGCCCATGTCAGCCATCCTCTTCGACATCGATTTCTTCAAGCGCGTGAACGATACCCATGGCCATCTGTGGGGCGACAAGGTCATTTGCGGCGTGGCCGACGTGGCGCGCGCCACCGTGCGCGAGAGCGACGTCATCACGCGCTGGGGCGGCGAGGAATACCTCGTGCTGCTGAACAACTGCAACCTGGCACAGGCCGTGGAAGTCGCTGAAAACCTGCGCGCCGCCGTCGAACGCCACGATTTCAGCTTGCCCGAGCCGCAGCTGCCCGTGACGATCAGCCTGGGCGTAGCCGAATACCGGCCCGACGAAAGCGAATCGGCGTTCTTTTCCCGCGCCGACAGCGCCCTGTACCAGGCCAAACAAGGCGGCCGCAACGGCGTGCACGCCGCCTGAGTCATTCCCCGCGCTTGCGCCGGGCCAGGTCCTGCGTGGGCGCCACCAGGGAACGGTAGAGTTCACCCGTGGCGGCATCCCACTGCTGCACCGCTTGCAACTGGCGTTGCACGGTAGCATCGTCGCCACGCGCGATGGGGCCGGACAGCGCCGGCGCGGCGCCCAGGCGAAACACGTTCGCCACCGCTTCCGTCACCAGCGGCTGCGCCAGTTGGCGCGCCACGGGCTCGGGAATACCCGCCGCCTGGTAGGCGCGCAGGGCCGCATCGAGCACCGTCACCAGGTAATTGCTGGCGAACACGGCGGCCGCGTGATACAGCGTCTTGGCGGCCGGATCGATGGGTACGGGGCGCGCGCCGATGGCGATCAAGGCTGGCGTCAGGAAGGCCAGCGCCAGCGGATCGCCTTCGACGCCGCAAAAGGTGCCGTCGAACGTAGCCGCCACCTGGGCCGGGTCGGCGAAGCTGCGGATCGGATGCGCACTGGCCACCGAGGCGCCCGCCTGCGTGGCCGCCAGCAGCACGTTCGACGCCAGCGCGCCGCTGCAGTGGAAGACGATGGCGCCCGCCTGGCGTCCTTCGGCCACCAGCGCCGCGCAAGCGGGGCCGATCTGGTCGTCGGAGACGGCCAGCATGGTGACGTCGGCATGGCGCAAGGCCGCGTAGCTGTCGACGGGCGTGCCGGCGCCGATAAAGTCCACGGCCAAGCGCGCCGACGCCATCGAGCGCGTCAGCACATCCTGCACCAGGATACGGCCACCGTTCGTGCCGTCCAGCTGCGCGAACAGGCGTCCCAGCACGCGGCCCACGTGGCCGGCGCCGATGATATTCAAGGTCACATGCATGGCGATGCGCTAGAAGCTCGAACCCGGCTGGCGCAGGAATTCCACCTCTTGTGGCGAGGAAGCGCGGCCCAGGATGGCGTTACGGTGGGGGAAGCGGCCGAAGCGGGCGATCACTTCCTGGTGGCGCTGGGCGTAGTCGAGCATGCTCTCGAAACCGGGCTGCGCCTGCGACAGCAGCTGGAACAGCTCGACGGCGCGCGCCTGCATGGCCAGGTCTTCCGCGTGCTCGAACGGCAGGCACACGAAAGCGCGCAGCATCGGCGGCAGTTGCCGGTCAAGACCTTGCGCAGTCATGGACACGGCCAGCGCCAGCGCCTGGCTGTCGCCGGCAAACGCGCGCGGTGTGCCGCGATACACATTGCGCGTGAATTGATCGAGCACGATGATGCGCGCCAGCGCGCCAGGCGGCGTCGCCTCCCATGCGCGCAAGCCGCCAGCGATGGCGGCATCGATCAGCGCGCCGAAGCGCTCGCGTATCTGCGCGTCGAAAGCGTCGTCCTTGCGAAACCACGCTGCGCGCGCCTGGCCATGGCCGGGGTGATCCGGCGGCAGAAACCAGAAATCGAGTACGTCTTGGGCCTGCGCATCCATGTTCATTCTGTTGACGTCCGGTTAATTGCGGGCATGCGACAGCTGGAAGCCGGCGATGCCGTCGAAGGCGGCCAGTTCGGCCGACATGGCCGACAGGCTGGCGCCCGTGTTCTTGCCGTGCGCGATGGCGACGAAGCGCCATTCCTGCATGCCGTCCGTGCTGCCGATGGTCAGCGAACCGCTGGCGATATCGTAGCCGCGCTTGGCCGCCATGCGCCGCAGCGCATCTTCACGGGGGATGAAGTCGCGCTTGAAACGCATGGTGATGGCCACGGCGTGGCGCGACGGCAGCCAGTTTTCCAATTTTGACAGAAAAATCATCGCCATCGCGCACAGGAAGGCCAGGCCCATGGCCGACAGATAGAAGCCGATGCCCACCATGATGCCGATCACGGAAGAGGCCCAGATCGAGGCGGCCGTCGTCAAGCCGCTGATGTTGAACCCCTCGCGCATGATGACGCCGGCGCCGAGGAAGCCGACCCCGGTGACGATGCCCTGCACGATGCGCGTGGGGTCGCCGCCGACGACGGCGCCGTGGCCGCCGTACCAGAATTCGGGATAACCACCCAGCACCGTCAGCGCGGCCGAGGCCATGCAGACGAGGCTGTAGGTACGCATGCCGGCCGCGCGCCCATGGTACGAGCGCTCGTAGCCCACCAAGAGCCCCAGCAACAGCGCGCCCAGCAGGTTCAGCAGGATCACGCCATTCGTCGCCAGCTCGGACGGCGACCAGTAGGCGCGCAGGAAGTCAATGGTCGGCATTTAGTCCTGGGGCTTTTTCGTCAGCTGCTTTTCAAACGCCACATCGAGCTTGCTGACGCGGCGCGCCTTTTGCGGCCCCAGGCCGTTCACGAACGCGACGAAGGCGTCCAGCTCCAGCGGCGGGCACAGAGGCGGCAAACCGGGACCTTCCGTGAGGAAGAACAGTTCATCGCCCGTGCGCGCCATCGTGTAGAGGCGGTTGCCGGTGCGTTCCTTGAGCCGCTCGATGGCGGAGGTGGCGCGGGTTGAGCGCATCAGATGGCTCCCGTGCGCTGTTCCAGCCACGCCAGCGCGTCGCCGGAAAGCAGCGGCGCCAGGCGCGCGTGCACGGTGGCGTGATATTCGTTCAGCCAGGCCGCCTCGTCGTCGCGCAGCAGGCTGCGCTCGACACAGCGCGTGTCGATCGGGCACAGGGTCAAGGTCTCGAAGCGCAAAAATTCGCCGAATGGCGTCGTCTCCGCCGGCACGTTCAGCACCAGGTTCTCGATGCGGATGCCCCACTGTCCCGGGCGGTAGATGCCCGGCTCGACGGAAGTGATCATGCCGATCTCCATCGCCGTCTGCGGCTCCGGCATGGCGGACTGCGAAATCGACTGCGGACCTTCATGCACGTTCAAAAAGAAGCCCACGCCGTGCCCCGTGCCATGGCCAAAGTCGATGCCTTCGGCCCACAGCGGCGCGCGGGCAATCGAGTCCAGCATGGGCGACTTCACGCCGCGCGGGAACTGCGCGCGCGACAGGGCGATCATGCTGCGCAGGACCAGCGTGAAATCGCGCCGGTGTTCGGCCGTGATCGTGCCGACGGGGACCACGCGCGTGATGTCCGTGGTGCCGCCCAGGTACTGGCCGCCGGAATCGATCAGCAGCAGGCCGTCGCCCTCGATGGTCGCCTCGCTGCCCGCATGGGCGTGGTAATGCATGATGGCGCCATGCGCATTGAAGCCGGCGATGGTGCCGAAACTGGGGCTGACAAAGCCGCTGCGCCGCGCGCGCGCGGCCGTCAGGTGCTCGTCGACGCCGATTTCCGTCAGCGGCGCCCGCTGCGGGTCGGCCAGGGTGGCATCGAGCCAGCTGAAAAATTCGCACAGGGCGGCGCCATCCTGCTCCATGGCGGCGCGCACATGGGCCGCTTCGCTGTCCGTCTTGCGCGACTTGGCAAACGTGGTGGGATTGATGGCTTCCACCACGCGCACGCCGTCGGCCACGGCCTGGCGCGTGCCAAAGGTGATGCGGCGCGGGTCGAGCAGCAAGGTGGCGCCGGCCGGCAAGGCGGCCAGCGCGGCGGCCGCGCGGTCATACGCGGCCACGTCCACGCCCTGCTCTTCCAGGGTGGCGCGCAGGGCCGCAGGCACTTTACCGTCGGCGACGAATAAAGTAGTACGCTCGGGCCCCACCAGCGCATGCGCGAGGAAAACGGGGTTGTAATGCACGTCGGCACCGCGCAGGTTGAACAGATACGCGATGTCGTCGAGCGTGGAAATGACGTGGTGGCTGGCGCCGTGGCCCGCCATGCTGGCGCGCAGGGCCGCCAGTTTCTGCGTACGCGACAGGGCCGGATACGCGGCCGCGTGCTCGTACACGGGCGCGGCAGGCATGGCCGGACGCTCCGGCCACACGGCGTGCAGCACGTCGAGGTCCGTGCGCAGAGTCACTTGCGCGCCCAGCGCCTGCTGCAGCAGGCGCGCATTGGCCAGGCCCAGCACGGTGCCGTCGACGGCCACCGTCTGCCCCGGCTGCATGGTCTCGCCCAGCCAGTCGATATACAGCACGCTGGCGCCGGACGGGATTTTCTTCAGCACGATGCCGCTGCCGGTCAGTTCGTCTTCCGCCTGTTCCCAGTAGCGGCCATCGGTCCATACGCCGGCGAAATCCTGCGTGACGACCAGGGTGCCGACGGAACCCGTGAAGCCGGACAGCCACTGGCGGCCCTGCCAGCGCGCCGGCAGGTATTCGGACAGGTGCGGGTCGGCCGAAGGCACGATCAGCGCATCGATCCTCTGCGCGCGCATGGCGGCGCGCAGCTCGGTCAAACGGGAGGCGGGGGTACTCTGAACGGATGTCTGCATGGCGGCGAAAAGGTGCGGTGCTGGGAAGCGCCTATGATACCGCGATTAGCCCGGCGCTTGCAGGGCGTTCCGGCGGCGCGGCCTCATTCGCCATCATCGGCTTCATAGCGGCGCAAGCCATCGAGGTCCAGCACGCGGATGCCGCCGTAATCGAGGCGCAGCAAGCCCTTCTTTTCCAGCACCTGCAAGGCCTGGTTGGCGCGCTGGCGCGAAGAGCCGGACAGCAGGCCGATCTCCTCCTGCGACAGCTGCACCAGCGTGTCCACGCCCGGGTACAGATGCGAGTTGAACATCGACGCCAGGCAGCGCGCCACGCGCGTGTTCAAGTCCAGCAGGCGCTCGTTTTCCACCATGCCGATGAACTGGCCCAGGCGCTCGTTGAGCTGCATCAGCAAAAAGCGCGTGAATGGCAAGCTCGTTTCCAGCAGCCAGTGGAAGGTCGCGCCGGGCAGGCGCGCCACGCGCGTGTCGCGCAGGGCCATGGTGTCGTATTTGCGGATTTCATTCTTCAGCAATGAACCTTCGCCGAACCAGCTGCCGGGCGGCACGCCGATGAAGGTCATGGCCTTGCCGGAGGCGGAAAAATTATTCATTTTCACCATGCCGCTGATGACGCCGATCCAGTTGTCCACCGGCTCGCCCTTGCGGCAGACAAAGCCGCCTTTCGGCACGAAGGTTTCAAACACATCCGCCTCGACCCGCGCCAGTTGAACGGGGTCGAGCAGCTGCGCCCAGTGGGCCGCGCGCACGGCATCCTTGAGGCTGATATCAGGGTTGGTCATTGTGCGATGCACCATCGAAAAGTGGGTAAATGTCCCCGAAAAGACAACTCGGCAAACTAACGCAAGCTACTATCATTGCACAAACGCCTTACACATAAAAAACACAGAGCGCCATCCAACGAGGTGGGGCCTGAGACAAGCAACAGGGAGACACTGGTGCAGACACATACCACAGCAGCAATGCCGACTTTTCCGCGGCGCTTATTGCAACACGGGACAGTACGATCAGACAAGCCCGCCTTTCGCGAAAAATACCTGGGTATCTGGCAGACCTGGACCTGGTCCGAGGTGAATGACGAAGTGCGCGCACTGGCCTGCGGCCTGGCCGCCATCGGCTTTCGGCGCGGCATGAACCTGGCCATCATCGGCGACAACCGCCCCCGCTTGTACTGGGCCATGCTGGCCGCGCAAAGCCTGGGCGGCGTGCCCGTGCCGCTGTACCAGGACGCGCCGGCCGCCGACATGGCCTACGTGCTGCAGGATGCGCAGATCCAGTACGCCATCGTCGAAGACCAGGAGCAGGTCGACAAGCTGCTCGAACTGAAAGCGCTGTATCCGCACATGGCCCATATCGCCTATGACGACGAGCGTGGCATGCGCCACTACCGCCAGCCGGAACTGCTGTCCTTCGCCGCCCTGCAGGCGCTGGGCCGCAGCTACGACCGCGAACACCCCGGTTTTTTTGAGGCGTCCGTGGAGGCTGGCCTAGGCAGCGATTCGGCCGTCATCCTGTACACCTCGGGCACCACGGGCAAGCCGAAGGGCGTGTGCCAGAGCCACGCGGCGCTGCTGGCCGCGGGCGAAGGCTGCGTTGCCTTCGACAAGCTCACCGACGATGAAGACATCCTCTCCTACCTGCCCATGGCGTGGGTAGGCGACTGCCTGTTTTCGCTGGCGCAGGCCATGGTGGCCGGCTTCACCGTCAACTGCCCCGAATCGGGCGACACCGTGATGATCGACATGCGCGAAATCGGCCCCACCTGCTACTTTGCGCCGCCACGCGTGTTCGAGAACATGCTCACCAGCGTGATGATACGCATGGAAGACGCGAGCAGCATCAAGCGCCGCATGTTCAGCCATTTCATGGACGTGGCCAAGCGCTGCGGCGCGCAAATCTTGGATGGCAAGCCCGTGCCGCTGGCCGATCGCCTCAGCTACAAGCTCGGTGAAGTCCTCGTCTACGGTCCCTTGAAAAACGTGCTGGGGCTGACGCGCGTGCGCGTCGCCTACACGGCCGGTGCCGCCATCGGCCCCGACCTGTTCCGCTTCTACCGTTCCATCGGCGTCAACCTCAAGCAGCTGTACGGCTCCACCGAAACCTGCGCCTATGTGTGCCTGCAACCGGACGGCAATATCAAGTTCGACAGCGTAGGCTTGCCCGCGCCGGGCGTGGAAGTCAAGCTGGCGGCCAATGGCGAAGTGCTGGTGAAGTCGCCGGCCACCATGAGCGGCTACTTCAAGCGTCCCGATGCCACCGCCGAAGTGATCGACAGCGACGGCTATTTCCATACGGGCGACGCCGGGGTGTTCGACGGCGAAGGCCACCTGAAAATCATCGACCGCGCGGCCGATGTTGGCAAGATGAATTGCGGCGCCATCTTCGCGCCCAACTACATCGAAAACAAGCTCAAGTTCTTCCCCTTCATCAAGGAGGTGGTGGCCTTCGGCCATGCACGCGACCAGGTGTGCGCCTTCATCAACATCGACATCGAAGCCGTGGGCAACTGGTCCGAACGGCGCGGCATCGCCTATTCCGGCTACACCGACCTGGCCGCCCGCGCCGAAACGTATGGCCTGATCCGCGACTGCATCGAGCAAATGAACGCGGAACTGGCGGCCGACCCGCTGATGGACCGCACGCAGGTGCACCGCTTCCTGGTACTGCACAAGGAACTCGATCCCGATGACGATGAACTGACGCGCACGCGCAAGGTGCGCCGCAAATTCATCGCCGAAAAGTACGCGGTGCTCATTGCCGCCCTGTATGAGGGCAAGGCAACGCAGTACATCGAGACCCAGGTGAAGTTCGAGGATGGCCGCATAGGTTCGACCAGCGCCGACCTGCAGATCTGGGACAGCAAAACGTATCCGGCCCTGGGCCTGGCCGCATGATGGAGCACAGCACGATGCAAATGAACGAACCCGACGCCCATTTCGGCACGGCGCGCAAGACCGGCCCCGTGATCCTCGACCTGAAGAACATCTCGCTCTCGTTCGGCGGCGTGAAGGCGCTGACCGATATCTCCTTTGACGTCAAACAGCATGAGATCCGCGCCATCATCGGCCCGAACGGCGCGGGCAAAAGCTCGATGCTCAACGTGATCAACGGCGTGTACCACCCGCAGCAGGGCGAAATCATCTATCGGGGCGAACACCGGCGCGGCATGGATTGCTACGCGGCCGCCAAGTCCGGCATCGCGCGCACCTTCCAGAACATCGCCCTGTTCAAGGGCATGACGGTGCTCGACAACATCATGACGGGGCGCAACCTCAAAATGAAGTCGAATTTCCTGCTGCAGGCCCTGTACTGGGGACCCGCGCGGCGCGAGGAAATCGAACACCGCAAGAAGGCCGAGGAAATCATCGACTTCCTGGAAATCCAGGCCATCCGCAAGACGCCCGTGGGACGCCTGCCCTACGGCTTGCAAAAGCGCGTGGAGCTGGGTCGCGCGCTGGCGGCCGAACCGGAAATCCTGCTGCTGGACGAACCGATGGCCGGCATGAACGTGGAAGAAAAACAGGACATGTGCCGCTTCATCCTCGACGTCAACGACCAACTGGGCACGACCATCGTGCTGATCGAGCACGACATGGGCGTGGTGATGGATATCTCCGACCGCGTGGTGGTGCTCGACTACGGCAGGAAGATCGGCGACGGCACGCCCGACGAGGTGCGCAGCAACCAGGATGTCATCAACGCGTATTTGGGTGTCGCGCACTAGCACCAGACAAGGGATAGTAATGAATATCAATTTTTTCTTTGAAGTGCTGATCGGCGGCCTGCTGTCGGGTGTCATGTACGCGCTGGTGGCGATCGGCTTCGTCCTGATCTACAAGGCCTCGGGCGTGTTCAACTTCGCGCAGGGCGCGATGGTGTTCTTCGCCGCCCTCACCTGCGTCGGCATCATGGACAAATTCGGCCTGTCCTTGTGGCTGGCCATCCCGCTGACGATGGTCACCATGATCGTTCTGGGCATGGCGATTGAAAAAGTGGTCCTGCGGCCCCTCGTCAACCAGCCCGAGATCACGCTCTTCATGGCCACCATCGGCCTGACCTTCTTCATCGAAGGCCTGGCGCAGCTGATGTGGGGCTCGCAGGTGCACAAGCTGGACCTGCCCATCGAAGACGTGCCGATGCCCTTCCTGATGGACCATTTCAACATCATCGTCTCGCAGTTCGACGTGGTGGCGGCCGGCATCTGCGCCCTGCTGGTGATTTGCCTGGCCCTGCTGTTCTCGAAGACCAAGGTGGGGCGCGCCCTGCGCGCCGTCGCCGACGACCACCAGGCGGCGCTGGCCGTGGGCATTCCGCTGCAGCGCATCTGGGCCGTGGTGTGGGGCGTGGCGGGCCTGGTGGCCATGGTGGCCGGCCTGCTGTGGGGCGCGCGCAACGGGGTGCAGTTCGCCCTCACCTTCATCGCCTTGAAAGCGCTGCCCGTGCTGATCCTCGGCGGCTTTACCTCGGTGCCCGGCGCCATCGTCGGTGGCCTGATCATCGGCGCGTCGGAAAAGCTGGCCGAAGTCTACCTCGGCCCGATGGTGGGCGGCGGCATCGAAGGCTGGTTCCCGTACGTGCTGGCCCTGCTGTTCCTGCTGGTGCGCCCGGAGGGCCTGTTCGGCGAACGCATCATCCGGCGCATCTGACGCCGCGCCGCACTACGCATACCACGCACAACGCAATCGCTCCACCGCAAAGGACACGCCATGATTTACCGTGAAGCAGGACAATTCAAGACCAGCTACCAGGGTGACAACCAGATCTTCCCGATCCGGCAAGACCGCCTGGCGCTGACGGCCACGCTGCTCGTCGCCGTCTTCCTCCTGCCATCTTTCGCCTCGCCCTACATGCTGTCGGCGATCCTGATTCCCTTCCTGATCTTCGCCCTGGCGGCGCTGGGCCTGAACATCCTGACGGGCTACGCGGGCCAGCTGTCGCTGGGCACGGCCGCCTTCATGGCCGTCGGCGCGTTCGCTTCGTATAACTTCATGGCGCGCCTGCCCGGCTTGCCGCTGCTCGTGTCATTCATCCTCTGCGGCCTGTGCGCGGCCATGGTGGGCATCGCCTTCGGCCTGCCGTCATTGCGCATCCGCGGCTTCTACCTGGCCGCGTCCACGCTGGCGACGCAGTTCTTCGTCGTCTGGTGCCTGACCAAGATCCCCTACCTGACCAACCACAGTTCCTCGGGCGTGATCACGGTGCAGAAGATGAGCATCCTCGGCTATCAGTTCGACACGCCGCAAAGCAAATACCTGCTGGTGCTGGCCATCGTGGCCGGCATGGCGCTGCTGGCCAAGAACATGATCCGCTCGAACGTGGGCCGCTCGTGGATGGCCGTGCGCGACATGGACATGGCGGCCGAGGTGATCGGTTTCCGCCTGATGCGCACCAAGCTGCTGGCGTTTGCCGTCAGCTCGTTCTACTGCGGCGTGGCCGGCGCCCTGTATGCGTACGCCTACCTGGGCACGGTGGAACCGGAAGCGTACAACCTGGACCTGTCCTTCCGCATCCTGTTCATGATCATCATCGGCGGCGTCGGTTCGATCCTCGGTTCCTTCCTCGGCGCGGCCTTCATCGTGCTGCTGCCCGTCTTCCTGAACACCATCGCGCATGGCCTGGCACTGCCCACCAGCGTGGCGTCGAACCTGGAATTGATGGTGTTCGGCGCGCTGATCATCTTCTTCCTGATCGTCGAGCCGCATGGCCTGGCCAGGCTGTGGCAGATCGCGAAAGAGAAACTGCGTTTGTGGCCTTTCCCGCATTAAGAATTTGTACCTTGCAGTCAGATGTCGGTTCTGTTGAAAACCAAATAAAACAAGAGGAGACACAATGAAACACATCCAATCGCTCATGCTGGCCGCCGCCATCGCCAGTGCCGCACTCACCATGGCCGGCAGCGCGCAAGCGCAGGACAAGGAACAGTACATCGCCCTGCCGTCCTACCGCGTGGGCCCGTACGCGGCCGGCGGTTCCGGCTTCTACGGCGGCATCATCGACTACTTCAACCTGGTCAACCAGGCCGGCGGCGTGAATGGCGTGAAGATCAGCTGGGAAGAGTGCGAAACCGAGTACAACCCGTCGCGCGGCGTCGAGTGCTATGAGCGCCTGAAAACCAAGCAGGGCGGCGCCACCCTGGTGGAAACCCTGTCCACGGGCGTCGCCTACGGCATCCTCGACCGCGTGGCACAGGACAAGATCCCCATGACGATGATCGGCTACGGCCGCTCGGACGCCGCCAACGGCAAGGTCTTCCCGTATGTCTATCCGCTGATCTCCAGCTACTGGAGCCAGGCCGCCGCCATGATCAAGTACCTGGGCGACAAGGATGGCGGCATGGACAAGCTGAAAGGGAAAAAAATCGTCCACCTGTACCACGATTCGGCCTTCGGCAAGGAGCCGCTGCCCGTGCTCGAAGCGCTGTCGAAACAGTACGGCTTTGAACTGGTGAAAATTCCCGTCGCGCCGCCAGGCAGCGAACAGCAGTCGCAATGGCTGCAGATCCGCCAGGCCAAGCCGGACCACGTGATCCTGTGGGGCTGGGGCGTGATGAATTCCGTGGCCATCAAGACGGCGCAGCGCAACGGCTTCCCGCGCGACAAGATGCTGGGCGTCTGGTGGGCCGGCTCCGAGGAAGACACGATTCCATCGGGCGACGCGGCCAAGGGCTACACGGCGATGACGTTCAACACGCCGGGCAACTACCCCGTGCTGGACGATATCCGCAAGAAGCTCTACGCATCCGGCAAGGGCAACCTGGCCGACCAGTCGCGCATCGGTTCCGTCTACCACATGCGTGGCGTGACGGCCGGCATCCTGTGGGTGGAAGCGATCCGCACGGCGCAGGAAAAATTCGGCAAGGGCAAGCCGATCACGGGCGAACAGATGCGCTGGGGCCTGGAAAACCTGAACGTCGACGATGCGCGCCAGAAGGCCGTGGGCGCGCTGGGCATGTTCCCCACCGTGAAAACCAGTTGCGACGACCATGAAGGTTCGGGCGCCGTGAAGGTGCAGCAGTGGGATGGCAAGAAGTGGACCGCCATCACGCCGAAGTGGATCGTCGGCGACAAGGCCCTGGTACGCAAGCTCGTCGAGGAATCGTCGAACAAATACGCGGAAGAGAAGAAGATCACGCCGGCATGCATGAAGTAATGCCTTAGGCGGGAAGAACCGGACCGGCGCCACGCGCCGGTCCCGTATTGAACATTTTTAAGAAGCAGCCATGACCCACACTGCCACGCAATCGCCACCCCGGGCGGAGGCACCGCCGCCCTACCTGTCGGTGAACAATATCGAAGTCATCTACGACCACGTGATCCTGGTCCTGAAAGGCGTGTCGCTGCAAGTGCCGCAGGGCAAGATCGTGGCCCTCTTGGGCGCGAACGGCGCCGGCAAGTCGACCACCCTGAAGACCATCTCGACCCTGCTGCGCGGCGAACGGGGCGACGTCACCAAGGGCGAAGTCCAGTTCAAGGGCGAGCGCGTGGACCAATTAACGCCGAATGAGCTGGTGAAGCGGGGCCTGTCGCAGGTGATGGAGGGACGCCACTGCTTCGGCCACCTGACGATCGAGGAAAATCTGCTGACGGGCGCCTACACGCGCAGCCTGTCGCGTGGCGAATTGAAGGAGGCGCTGGAGAAGGTGTACCACTATTTCCCGCGCCTCAAGACGCGGCGCAGCAGCCAGGCCGGCTATACCTCGGGCGGCGAGCAGCAGATGTGCGCCATCGGCCGCGCGCTGATGGCCAAGCCCTCGATGATCCTGCTTGACGAACCGTCGATGGGCATCGCGCCGCAGATCGTCGAAGAGATCTTCGGCATCGTCAAGGACCTGAACCACAAGGAAAACGTGTCGTTCCTGCTGGCCGAGCAGAACACCAACGTGGCCCTGCGCTACGCCGACTTCGGCTACATCCTGGAAAACGGACGGGTCGTGATGGAAGGGCAAGCCCAGGAACTGGCCAGCAATGAAGACGTCAAGGAGTTTTACCTGGGCGTGTCCAGCGCCGGGCGCAAGAGCTTCCGCGACATGAAGTTCTACCGCCGCCGCAAGCGCTGGCTGGCCTGATCCATCAAAACCCTTGGCAGCAACGCGCCCGGCGGTCCTGATGGCCAGGCGTGCGAATCAACATGCACTGACAATTGGAGAATGACTGACATGACCGATACGCTCGACAGTCTGGAAACGCGCGCCCCCGATGCACGCGAACGCGAATTGATGGCCGCCCTGCCGCAGCTGATCGCGCGCGCGAAAAGTGCGCCGGGCTGGGCCCGCATCCTCGATGGCATCGACGCGGCCAGCATCACCAGCCGCGCGGCGCTGGCGCAACTGCCCGTGACGCGCAAGTCCGACCTCAAGCAATTGCAGCACGATGCCCTGCCGTTCGGCGGTTTGAACACGACGCCGAAGAACGCCCTGTCGCGCGTGTTTGTTTCGCCCGGTCCCATCTTCGACCCGGAAGGCCGAGGGCCCGACTGGTGGCGCTTCGCGCGACCCATGTACGCCGCCGGCGTGCGCGCCGGCGGCCTGCTGCAAAACTGTTTTTCTTACCACTTCACGCCGGCCGCCTTCATGGTCGAAGGCGGTGCCGCGCGCATCGGCTGTACCGTCATCCCGGCCGGCATCGGCCAGACGGAAATGCAGGTGCAAGCGATGATGGATCTGAAGCCGGACACGTATATCGGCACGCCGTCATTCCTGAAACTGATCATCGAGAAGGCGCGCGAGATGGGCGCCGACATCAGCAGCGTCACCAAGGCCGTGATGGGCGCCGAAGCCTTGCCTGAATCCCTGCGCAACTGGTTTGCCGAGAACGGCGTGCCGCATGTGTTCCAAACCTATGCCTCGGCCGACATCGGCAGCATCGCCTATGAAACGGCGAGCAATGGCAAGCTCAATCCGGGCATGGTCATCGACGAGAACGTGCTGCTGGAAATCGTCCATCCGGGCAGCGGCACGCCCGTCGCGCCGGGCGAAGTGGGCGAGGTCGTCGTCACTGTCTTCAATGCCGACTATCCGCTGATCCGCTTTGCCACGGGAGACTTGTCGGCCGTGCTGACGGGCGCGCCGGATTCGCCATGCGGGCGTACGAATACGCGCATCAAGGGCTGGATGGGGCGCGCCGACCAGACCACCAAGGTGCGCGCCATGTTCGTGCACCCGTCGCAGGTACATGAGATCGCGCGCCGCCATCCGCAGATCAGGAAGGCACGGCTGGTGGTGTCCGGGCGCATGGCCAACGACGAGATGACTTTGCATTGCGAAGTCGACGATCCCCATGACGCCAGCGGCACGGAGGCCATCATCGGGTCGATACGCGAACTGACCAAGCTGCGGGGAGACGTCGTGCTGGTGGCCGTGGGCAGCCTGGCGCAGGATGGGAAAATCATCGACGACATGCGCGATTACAAATAAGGCCGATTTGCGGGATAATACCCGCATTCATCATCAGCCCCATTCATCGCCATGCAAGAGTCCATGCAAGAATTTCATCACAACCGTGCCCGTGACCTGATCAAGAACGCGGAGCTGCTGTTCGACCAAGATACCGTGCAGGCGTCGATCACGCGCATGGCCGATGTGCTCAACACGCGCTTCAACGCCGACGACTCGAAAGAGTTCCCGCTGGTGCTGGGCGTGATGGGCGGCGCCGTCGTGTTTACGGGCAACCTGCTGCCGCAACTGAGCTTCCCGCTCGAATTCGACTACATCCACGTCAGCCGCTACGGCGACGACGACAAGGGCGGCGAAGTGGTGTGGAAAGTCATCCCCCGCTCGAATGTATCGGGCCGCACCGTGATCGTGCTCGACGATATCCTGGACGAAGGCGAAACCCTGGCGCACGTCAAGCAGCGCCTGCTGGACATGGGCGCCTCCGAAGTGATCCTGGCCGTGTTTGCGGACAAGGCCATCGGCAAGAAGAAACCTGTACAAGCCGATATCGTCGGTTTGGTCATCCCGAACCGCTTCGTCGTCGGCTTCGGCATGGACGCCTATGGCTACTGGCGCAACCTGCCGGGCCTATGGGCCATCAAGCCCGAGGATCTGAAGCAGGAGTGATAACGACATGCCGGGGCCAGACCCCGGCATTTACGTTTACAGCTTCAGGCGCGCGCGCGCCGCCTCATATTCGGCCTTCAGGCGCGCCACCATCTCTGCCACGCTCGGCACGTCATCCATCAAGCCCACGCCCTGGCCCGCACCCCATATGTCGCGCCAGGCCTTGGCGCTGCCCGAGCCGAAATTCATCGAACTCTTGTCCGCTTCGGGCAAGGCTTCCGGATCGAGTCCGGCCGCGACGATCGATTTCTTCAGATAATTGCCGTGCACGCCAGTAAACAGGTTGGTGTAGACGATGTCCGAGGCCGCGGATTCGACGATGGCGTCGCGGTAGCCGTCGCTGACGTTCGATTCCTTGGTCGCCAGCCAGCGCGAGCCGATATAGGCGAAGTCCGCGCCCATGGCTTGCGCGGCCAGCACGGCGTCGCCCGTGGCGATGGAACCGGACAGCGCCAGCGGACCGTCGAAGAATTTGCGCACTTCGCCCACCAGCGCGAACGGCGACAGGGTACCCGCATGGCCACCGGCGCCCGTGGCTACCAGGATCAGGCCATCGACGCCCGCTTCCAGCGCCTTTTTCGCGTGGCGGATCGAAATCACGTCATGCAGCACGATGCCGCCATAGCTGTGGATAGCGTCGAGCATTTCCTTCGGCGGCGCGCGCAGCGAGGAAATAATGATGGGAATCTGGTGTTTCACGCACACGGCCACGTCGTGCGCCAGGCGGTCATTCGACTGATGCACGATCTGGTTGACGGCGATCGGCCCCACTTTTTTATCGGGATTGGCGGCCTGGAAGGCGGCCAGCTCGGCCTGTAGCTCGGTGAGCCAGGTGTCAAGCAGCTCGGCGGGACGCGCATTCAGGGCCGGGAAGGAACCGACGATGCCGGCCTTGCACTGCGCCGCGACGAGGGCCGGGCCGCTGGCGATGAACATCGGCGACGCGATAACGGGTAAGGAAAGGTTTTGCAACGCAACAGGCAATGCCATGGCGGACTCGCTGGAAAGTTGATCGGACGTAAAAAACACTGAACGCTGATTATAGTGCAGAAAAAGTACGATCGTGCTGAATTTAATCCGGCGCTGCGTCAACCTTCATTCAGCAAGTACTCACCCTCGACACGTGCGGCTGTGGCCCTTATCAATTGGGAAATGGCCCACTCGGCCAGCGCGGCCGCTTCCTGGCGCAGGAAGCGCCGGTTGGCTTCCTCGAAGATGGGCATGCCGCGCAGCAGGGCCGGCACCTCGACGACGGCGATGCGCTGGCGTTCCAGCAGCAGGAACTTCAGCAGCACTTTCACCGCATTCTGCGCATTGCGCACGGGGTCGGACGACAGGTAATCGAGGCGCGAATAGGCGCGCTGCAGGGCACCGGCGGCATCCTCGAATGGCCGCCCATGGCCGGGAATGACGACGCGCACGTCGAGGCTGGCGATCAGGTCCAGGGTGGCGCGCGCTTCAGGAAAGCCCGAACCGCCATCGAGTTCGGGGAAGATCACGCCGAAGCCGTTTTCCCACAGGGCGTCGGCGGAAATGAGGATGCCCTCTTCGGCGCAGTAAAAAATCAGCGAGTGCGGGTCATGGCCCGGTGCGCCCAGCGCCTGCCAGGCCATGTCGCCCAGCGTCAACGTGTCGCCAGGCGAGACGGTGGCGTCGAAGCCGAAGCGCGGGCATTGCTGGCCCGTGGCCTGGAAGCTGAGCGCGTCCACGTCCCAGGCGCGCACCTTCTGCGCTTCCGAGACGGGAATGGCCGTGCGGCAGCCGTATGTAGCCTGCAGCAGCGCGTTGCCGCCGCAATGGTCCGAATGCAGATGGGTGTTGAAGAGGCGGTCCAGCGGACGGCCGGCCAGGCTGTGGCGCAACAGGGCCAGGGTTTGCGGCGCGTGCGTGACATAACCGCTGTCGATCAGCGCCGTGTCATCCCGGCCCTGAAACAGGATGTTATTCGACGACAGCCAGCCGCGCTCGAATACCTGGACCGCATCGGGGAACAGCGCTGGCGATCGCGGCATGGGCTTCCTCAATAATCGGGTTCGAAATCGAGCAGGGATTCGCGGCCCGGCAATTCGGCCCAGACGGCGCGCTTGAAGTCGTCGTCGGCCTTGCTCCAGGCGATGATCTCGTCGAGCGTGCGCAGGCAGCCTTCGCACAAGCCGCTGTTGCGGTTCATCTTGCACAGACTGACGCACGGCGACGGTACCTGCGACGGCAAGGGAAGGGGAACAGCAGGCGAGGTATCGACCATCATGGAGCGGCAACAGTGACTGTACAGGCATGCATTATGCCGCGAAACGACGCCGGCGCGTCGATCGCATCGCCCTGCAATATTTCTTTAGCTATATTTTTTAATAAAAAATATGATGAAAAAAGCATTTGCCGCAAATTTATTTTAGGCCGCGTTTTCATTCTGCGGGTGCCCCTCCTACAGCCTGATCAGGCCAATTCTTGCTTGACTTGGGATGTTTCAGAACTATACTACCATCCATGTAGATGGCAATTGGATGCCACATGGAGTTTTTGGAGACTTATGGCCAAGCAAGACAACAAGCCCAAAATTGGGGAATCAGAAAAAATCACGATCAATCTGGGCTTGATCGACCTGGGGCAGATCGATCTGCTGGTCCAGGAAGGATTTTATTCCAACCGCACGGATCTGATCCGTACGGCCATACGCAATCAACTCAATACGCACGCCGACGTGGTGAAACAAACCGTCGCCCGTAAAAGCCTGGTATTGGGGATGCAGCATTATTCGCGCGCCGACCTGGAAGCGATCCAGGCAGCCGGCCAGCGCCTGCAGATCCAGGTACTGGGACTGGCCAGCATCGCCAGCGACGTCTCCGTGGAACTGGCACTGGCCACCATCGAGTCGATCTTCGTATTAGGTGCCCTGCACGCCAGCACCGTCGTCAAGACGGCGCTCGCAGGGCGAATTCACTAGCGCACCGGTTCGCGGCGATGACCCGGCCGATGCGCGGCACCGTTAAGGATGGTCATGAAACTAGCTCAAGACATGTTGGCGCAGATGCGCGCCGCAACCCGTAATCTGATGGGCAGCGGTCCTGCCGCCGCCACCGAAGCCATTCAGCAGGCACTCTCCGCCGCCGGCCTGACGCCGCCAGCCGCGGCCACGCAACCGCCACCCATGCGCGACATTAATCCACCGCCAGCAGCGGGAGCGCAGCCGCAGCCGGCCGCCGCGCCAGAAACGCCCGCCACGCCGGCGCAGGCGGCGCAGGAATTTGCGCAGGATTTCATGGCGCGCCTGGGCGTGCCAGCCGGCCTGGGCCAGCACAGCTTCGACATGCCCAGCTTCGAACTGCCGAACTTCCACCCGCCCGGCTTCAATACGCCGGCCGCCACGCCGGTGGACATACCGGCCGGTGCGCAGTTCATCGACGGCGTGTACCGTAACCATGCGGGCACGCGCGCGTACAAGCTGTATATCCCCAGCAGCTACCATGGCCAGGCCATGCCGCTGGTCGTCATGCTGCACGGCTGCACGCAAAACCCGGACGATTTCGCCGCCGGCACGCAGATGAATGCGCTGGCCGAAGAAAAAGAGTGTTTTGTCGTCTACCCGGCGCAAACGCAGGGTGCCAACAGCTCGCGCTGCTGGAACTGGTTCAATGCCCTCGACCAGCAGCGCGACCAGGGAGAGCCGTCGCTGATCGCCGGCATCGCCCAGCAAGTCATCGACGAATACCCGGTCAATGAACGCGAAGTGTTCGTCGCCGGCCTGTCGGCGGGCGGCGCCATGGCCGTCATCGTCGGCACCCTGTACCCGGAACTGTTTGCCGCCGTGGGCGTGCATTCGGGCCTGCCCTTCGCCTCGGCGCAGGACTTGCCGTCGGCGCTGGCGGCCATGAAGGGCGGCGCCATGCCCAATCCGAAGCGCCAGGCGCCTGCCGGCGGCGTGCCCATCATCGTCTTCCACGGCGACCGCGACACCACCGTCAACCTGCGCAATGGCGATGAACTGATCGCCCAGGGCGTGCGCAGCCAGGCGGGCGGCAAGGCTGCCAAGGCCGACTCCGTCGACGGCAGCGTGCCGAATGGCCACCGCTACACGCGCACCACGCACAGCCAGGCGGATGGCTCGCCCCTGGGGGAATACTGGGTCATCCACGGCGCCGGCCACGCCTGGTCCGGCGGCAGCGACAGTGGCAGTTATACCGACGGCAAGGGACCGGACGCCAGCCGCGAGATGCTGCGCTTCTTCAAGACCGTCAGCTAAGCACTGATCTGGACGTGGCATGCACGGCGCCAGCCATGCCTGGTCAGGCGGCAGCGACAGCGGCAGTCATGCGACCGACGGCAAAGGCCCGGACGCCAGCCGCCGGATGCAAAAAGCAGCTGCGCTTCTTCAAGACCGTCAGCTAAGCACTGATCTGGACGTGGCATGCACGGCGCCAGCCATGCCTGGTCAGGCGGTAGCGACAGCGGCAGTCATGCGACCGACGGCAAAGGCCCGGACGCCAGCCGCCGGATGCAAAAAGCAGCTGCGCTTCTTCAAGACCGTCAGCTAAGCACGGATCTGGACGTGGCATGCACGGCGCCTGCCATGCCTGGTCAGGCGGCAGCGACAGCGGCAGTCATGCGACCGACGGCAAAGGCCCGGACGCCAGCCGCCGGATGCAAAAAGCAGCTGCGCTTCT
>NZ_JBWKUP010000009.1:108240-108350 GCF_059420905.1 Janthinobacterium sp. GW821-FHT03C08
ACCGACGGCAAAGGCCCGGACGCCAGCCGCCGGATGCAAAAAGCAGCTGCGCTTCTTCAAGACCGTCAGCTAAGCACGGATCTGGACGTGGCATGCACGGCGCCTGCCAT